>NZ_CAJULS010000083.1 GCF_910587525.1 uncultured Oscillibacter sp.
CCGGCTTCCTGGTCCAGCTTCTCGATGTAGACCACGTCGCCCTCGGCCACCTTGTACTGCTTGCCGCCGGTTACGATGATTGCGTTCATGCTTGTTTCAACTCCTTCATTACGGGCTCGCTGTCGGGGGTGGTCCGGAGGGACGCTTTCAGACCCATTCAAAGCGGCTTATCAAGTATATCAGCGGAATCTCAAAAAGTCAACGCTTTTTTGGCAGAATCCTGCCAAAATTCGGCTCCTCAATCGTCCAGTTCCTGTTCGAACTCCAGAATCTCACCGGTGACGGCATCGATTTTATACTCGTGCTCATATCCGCCGGATTTGAAGTTAATCTCGTAAGCGCAGCACCCCGTTCCGTGATGAGACCCGTAGCCGCTGTGGCGGCTGTCGTGATGGTCCAGCTCCACGGCGCAACGGGTGACGCTATCCGCCGTGAGGCCAGCGTGACCATAGGCAATTTCCTTGGCACGGGCCTCGCTGATGTAGGAGACAGCGTCCCCTGTGAGGATCCCCTGGGCGCTCTGCGCCGCGGCGTAGCCGTCGAGGGCCTCCTTTTCAAACTTCACAACGCTGCCGTCGGCGGCGCTGACCTCATAATCGTACTCGTATCCGCCGGAGAAAAACTCCAGCTCATAGACAGAGATGCCGTCGTCAAAATCCAGCTTCCATTTATAATTGGAGGTGCTGTCCGCCGCCACGCCGGCGTGGGCCAGAGCGATCTCCTTGGCACGGGCCTCGCCGATATCATTTCCGGATGCACCGCTCTGTCCCCCCTGGGGCGCGGAGCTTCCGCCGGAGGCCGGAGCAGAACTTCCGGAGGCGCCGGCGGGCGTCTGGCCCGGGGAACTCCTGGGGTCCGGCTCCTTTTCAAACTTCACCACGCTGCCGTCGGCGGCGCTGATCTCATAGTCGTACTCGTACCCGCCCGAGAAAAATTTCAGCTCGTAGACCAGAGCGCCGGCTTCATAATCCAGCTTTGCCGGTTCTCCGGCGGCCGAGTCCCCCGTGACGCCCGCGTGGTCAAAGGCGATCTCCCATGCGCGCTCCTCCCCGATTTGTCCATCCTCCGGGGCAGAGGCTTCCGGGAGCGGGGCCGCCGGAGCGGTATTGTCCGCCTCCCTGCTGAACTTCACAATGCTCCCGGTAGCGGCGCTGATTTCGTAGTCGTAGCTGACGCCGTCCGCCCTGAACTTCACCTCGTAGACCAGAGCTCCGCCGCTCTCCTCCCGGGAGATCTCGTAGCTGGAGAGGTCGTTTTCCGCCACCTCCGCGTGGTTCAGCGCCGCGGACTTCGCCGTCTCCTCTCCAATGTCCCCGCCGGGACCCGCTGACCGGCCCAGCCAATAGGCGCCGGCAATCACCGTCAGCGCCAGCACGCCGCAGGCGGCGATGATTCCATAACGCTTCATATTCCTCCTATTCTCCTCTGCCATGACATTGCCTCCGTCCGTATTTCCTCAATCGTAGGACAGCCGCTCCGCGGTCCAGTCCGCGATCAGGTTTGCATAAAACCTGCAGACGGCCCGCCCGGTTTCCACGTTCAGGTTGATGTAATTGCCGCACTCCTTGGCGCTCTTTCCGGGCATCTCCCCCCGGAACTCCCCGGCGGCGGCAAAGATCTCTTTCAGCAGCTCCACTGCGCCCTCCAGGGAGAGGCGGCTGCCGTCGAAGAGGAAGTAAAATCCGGTCTGGCACCCCATGGGGCCAAAGTAGACCACGGCGTCCTTCTCCCTGGAGTTCCGCAGAAGCGTGGCGATCAGGTGCTCCGCCGAGTGCATCTCGGCGTTGGTCAGAAGGTCTCCGGTATTGGGCCTCTTGAACCGGAGGTCAAAGGTCACCACGTCCCCGTCCCGGCGGGAGAGGTAGAGCCCCGGCTGGAGCTTATTGTGGTCCACGGTAAAGCTGGCAATGCGTTCCATAATCACGCTTCCTCCTGCTGTAATAATTTGGCAAATGGCAGCACAATCCTGCCCAGGTTCTCCAGCGCCTGGCCATAGTCGAAATACTCCTCCATCTGACTGTCATAGAACAGATGGTCAGACACAGATTTCAGGGACACGAACCGCGCGCCGTTCCGCAGGCACACCTGGGCAATGGCGCACCCCTCCATCTCCACCAGGTCCGGATGAAAGGTGTCCCGAATCCAGGCGGAGCGTTCCCCCTTGACGGCAAACCAGTCCCCAGTGGCCACCCTGCCCAAAACCGCCTCACACCCCATAGTCCGCAGCAGCGCCGCGCACCGCTCCGGCTCCCAGGTGGGAAATTCCGTCCGGTTTACAGTGGAGACCATGCCCAGCGGGTCTCCCGCGCCGGAGGTGTCCACGTCGTGCTGGACAAATTCCGAGGCCACCGCCAGCGTGCCGGTGGGCAGGTCCGTGGCGCAGCCGGCGATGCCGGCGTTCAGAATCAGGTCCACGCCGTATTTCAGGCACAAAATCTCCGCCGCCATGGCGGCGTTCACCTTGCTGACGCCGCCCACGCAGGCGGTCAGCCCCTCTCCCAGGTCGTAAAAGGGAACGCCGGAGACGGTTTCAAAGGGCTCCAGCGCCTCCGTCCCTGGCAGGGCGCGGAACTCCACAGGCATGGCGAATTGCAGCGCAACTTTCATGGGTCATCCCTCCTATTCTAAATCCGGCAGCCGTTTGCCGCACTTACCGCAGTACAGGAAATCCCCGCTGAATTTCGCACCGCAGTAGGGGCAGAAGCGGTACGCGCCCTCCGGCGGCGGCTCCTCCCGAGCCCGGCGGTCCAGGGGGTCCGGCTCTTCGCCGTCCTCAGTGATGTCATATTCGGAAAACCGGTTTTCCCCCGTGGCGTTTTTGAGGTTATAGGCGGCCTGGACAATCCCCACAATGATAAAGAGTACGCCGAAGGCCAGGAAGAACGGCGGCGCCCCCATGGATGCCGCGGCGCCGGTCCAGATCACGCCGAAGATCACGCCGATCACAGACCCAAACGCCCCCATGGCCGACGGGCCCCGTCCGGGCTTGACACTTTTCACCAGAGATCCCTCCCTTTCCGCGCATCTGTTTTTCCCGCCGCCGGGGCGGCCGGGTGTTCTCTAAGTGCTATTTTAGCATCGGAGGAGCGGGAGGTCAAATCCTTTTTCACCGAAGCCCTGCCTCTGAACCGGCAAATTTTTCTCGACTTCCCCAGCGGGAAATGATATATTGGATTAATATAACGCAATTCCGCAAAGAGGGGGGCCGGACATGAAGTTGAAATATCTGTTGGGTCTGCTGGCCGCCCTGTGGGTGACGGTCCTCCCCGCCCTGGCCCCCGCCCTTCCGGCGGCGCCGGAACCCCCGCAGGTCAAGGCGGCAGTCCTTCGCCATCCCTTTCCCCAGATCCCCCCGGAAGAGCTCCCGCCGGAGGAGCCGGAAATACCGGAGGAACTGTCCCCGCCGGAGGAGGACGGCTCCTTCACCATCGTGCTGTCCTTCACAGGAGATATGCTGCTGGCCTCCGGCCACGGCCAGCGGGCGGCGGGAAACTTTCTGGACTTCGCCGCAAAACAGGAGCCGTCCTACTTCCTGCAAAACGTGAAGCCCATTTTTGACGAGGACGACTTCACCGTGGTAAACCTGGAGAACGTGCTCACCGACCGGACCCTGACTCCCCGGGAGAAGACCACAGACCCTGCCTTCTGGTTCCGCAGCGGCACCAAAAACACCGCCATCCTCACCTCCTCCGGGGTGGAGGCCGTTTCTCTGGCCAACAACCACACCGGCGACTACGGCGCCGCCGGATACAAGGATACCGTCAAGGCTGTCACGGAGGCAGGGCTTCAGTACGGCGACAACACCCACCCCCTCTATCTGGAGAAAAACGGCTTTCGCATCGCCGTGATCTGCAACGGGCTGTGGAACGAGGGGCAAGCCGCCTCCATCGTCAAGCGGCTCCAGGCGGCAGAGGCGGAGTCCGATTTTCAAATCGTCTTTTACCACGGGGGTGCGGAGGGCGTCCACGCGCCGGAGGCTTGGAAAGTCCGGGCCTCCCGCCGCCTGGTGGACGCCGGGGCGGACCTGGTGCTGGGCAACCACCCCCATGTGCTCCAGCCCCGGGAGATCTACAAGGACAGGGAGATCGTCTACTCCCTGGGAAACTTCTGCTACGGCGGCAGCCGTTATCCCCAAAACCGCACCGCCATCTACCGCCTGACCCTGACAGTGCAGGACAGTGCGCTGGTGAGCAGCTCCGCAGAGCTGATCCCCTGCTATGTCCACACCGGCAAAGTGAACAACTACTGCCCCGCTCCCATCACCGACGGGGAACAGCGCCAGCGGGTGCTGGATTTCATGGATGGAAAGGTGGAATCTCCCCTTTGAGAACCGCCGCCGGCCGGCTGAGACGGCCGGCCGGCGGTATTTCTAATAAATTTTGAGTTTCCCTAAATTTTTTTCAGTTTTTGTCTTGCTTTTTTCTTTTTCTGTGCTATCATGTCCCTGGAAGCTAAAAATTTTTCAGGATCCAAAAATAAATTTTATCGGAGGCGACCGGCTATGAAAGAGGCCATCAAGTGGACCGTCAACCATATGCCCAAAAGCGATGACCGGCAGCTGGATGTCATGTCCCTGCCCAATGTGGCGAAGGCCCGTTTTTTCCACAGCAGTTTCCCCCAGTACTCCATCACCCCCCTGGACCAGCTCAGCGGCATGGCCGCATACCTTGGCCTGGGCGGCCTGTTTGTAAAAAATGAGGCCCACCGCTTCGGACTCAACGCCTTCAAGGTGCTGGGCGGCTCCTTTGCCATGGCCCGGTACATTGCCCAGGAGATGGGCCGGGACGTGTCCGAGATGACCTACGACTACCTGACAAGCGAGGCCTTCCGCCGGGAGTTTGGCCAGGCCACCTTTTTTACCGCCACCGACGGCAACCACGGCCGGGGCGTGGCCTGGGCGGCCCATAAGCTGGGCCAGAAGGCAGTGGTCCACATGCCCAAGGGCAGCAGCAAGCCCCGGTTCGACAACATCGCCAAAGAGGGCGCCCAGGTGACCATCGAGGAGCTGAACTACGACGACTGCGTCCGTCTGGCCGCCGCCGAGGCGGAGCGGACCGAGCACGGCGTCATCGTCCAGGACACCGCCTGGGACGGCTACGAGGAGATCCCCTCCTGGATCATGCAGGGCTACGGCACCATGGCAAGCGAGGCCGCCGACCAGCTGCGGCAGGTGGGCGTAAACCGCCCCACCCATGTGTTCATCCAGGCCGGCGTGGGGAGCCTGGCCGGGGCCGTGGTGGGCTACTTCACCAACCTCTTCCCCAACGATCCCCCCAAGTTCATCGTCATGGAGGCCATGGCGGCGGACTGCCTCTACCAGGGCGCCCTGGCCGGGGACGGCAAGCCCCGGAAAGTAGACGGCGACCTGCGGACCATCATGGCGGGTCTGGCCTGCGGCGAGCCCAACACCATCTCCTGGGACATCCTGCGCAACCATGTCTCCTCCTTCGTCTCCTGTCCCGACTGGGTCAGCGCCCGGGGAATGCGGATGCTGGCGGTGCCCGTGAAGGGCGACCCCACCGTGATCTCCGGTGAGAGCGGCGCGGTGGGCATGGGGCTCATCGCCGAGCTGATGGAGAACGACTGGTACCGGGAGTTCCGGGAGTCCATCGGGCTGGACCGGTTCAGCCAGGTGCTGCTGTTCTCCACCGAGGGCAATACCGACCCCCTGAAATTCCGGAAGGTAATCTGGGACGGGGAATACGCCACAGTATGACGGCTCTTTTTCAATAAATAAAACGGCCTCGCCGGGGAAACTTACCAGAGTACCCCGGCGGGGCCTTCAATCAATTTCAAGCAAAGTCAACCAATTCGCTTTTCGCCTTGCTCAGAGGGGAAAAACATGGTATACTCCCCTTGACAGCGGCCCTGGGCCGCAGCTCGGAAAACGCCATTAAATTAGGAGGAGCTATGAAACAAGCAATCCAAATCGGAGCCGGCAACATCGGCCGGGGCTTTATCGGCGCACTTCTCTCCCAGGCAGGCTGGCATGTCACCTTCGCCGACGTGGTGGAGCCCATCATCGAGGCGCTGAACCGTGACCACGGTTACACCGTTCACATCCTGGACCGGGACGCCGGCGAGACCTCCATCAGCAACGTGGACGGCGTGATCTCCACCTCTCCGGAGTTTGCCCAGCGGGTGGCCCAGTGCGACCTCATCACCACGGCGGTGGGCCCCAATGTGCTGCCCGTCATCGCCAAATCCATTGCGGCAGGCATCCAGGCCCGGAAGGCCGCCGGAAACACCGCCCCCATGAACGTGGTCTGCTGCGAGAACGGCCTGCGCACCACCACCCGCCTGAAAAACGAGGTGGTGAAGCACTTGGGCCAGGAGGAGACTGCCTTCCTGGAGGAGCATATCGGCTTTGCCGACTGCGCCGTGGACCGCATCTGCCCCAAGCCCAGCTTTGAGAACATCCTGGACGCCGCCGTGGAGCGCTACTGCGAGTGGGACGTGGAGTCCGCCGCCTGGAAGGGCGAGAAGCCGAACATTCCAGGCCTGACCTTCGCGGACAACCTCATGGCTTACTTGGAGCGCAAACTGTTCACCCTCAACAGCGGCCATGCCATCTGCGCTTACCTTGGCTATATGAAGGGCTACAAGACCATCAAGGACAGTATCGCCGATCCCGCCATCGGCGGCATCGTCCACGCCGCCATCTCCGAGAGCGGCGAGGGCCTGATCCGGGAGTTCGGCTTTGACCCCGACGTCCACCACGCCTATGTGGAGAAAATCTTCGCCCGCTACCAGAACCCCTTCCTGGAGGACGAGGTCCTGCGGGTGGGCCGGGAGCCTATCCGGAAGCTGGAAGCCGGCGACCGGCTCATCAAGCCCCTGGTCACCACCGCCTCCTACGGCCTGCCGGTGGATCACCTGATCTTCGGCGCGGCGGCGGCCCTCCGCTTTAACTGCCCCGAGGACCCCCAGAGCGTAGAGCTGCTCCAGAGGGTTCAGTCCGAGGGGCCGGCAGCGGCCCTGGCGGCTTACTCCGGGCTGAAGCCGGAGAACCCGCTGACCGGGCGCATTCTGGATGTCTACCGGGCATTGGCCATCGTATAACCATCATCTGGTATCGTCAAATCACGTTCCCGGCGCCGCATGGCGCCGGGAACGTATCTTTTTTGGTAATTTTCCATATCTTCCAAAGGGATTTCTTTACATCCCTGGTATATTGCACAAATTTATATACTCTTTTTTGTGATTGAAAATGATTGTTTTTTAGTTGACTCTGATTGTAAAAGATTGTATTATAATCTCACACAAGCAAATCAAGCATTTTCAATCACAAAGAGAGCGGGTGAAGCGATGCTGGCAGAACAGCGTGCAGAGACTATTTTGAAGGAATTGGCGGAGCGGCGGGCCGTCAGCGTCACGGACCTGTGCCAGGTGACCGGGGCCTCCGAGGCCACCATCCGGCGGGACCTGAACACCCTGGCGGCCCAGGGTAAGCTCAGCAAGGTCCACGGCGGCGCGGTGCAGCTGAACAGCGAGTTCCTCAGCCAGGAGCCGGAGATGTCCGTCAAGCGGGGACTCCACATTCCGGAAAAGGAACGCATCGCCCGGTATGCCGCCGCCCTGATCGAGGACGACGACGTGGTCTTTCTGGACGGCGGCAGCACGGTGATGCGCATGACGGAGCACCTGAAGCCCACCAAGGCCCTGTTCGTCACCAACGGTATGGAGTGCGCATTCTGGCTCTTGGAACGGGATGTGCGGGTGTACGTCCTGGGCGGGGCGCTGAAACGGGACACCGCCGCCGCCGCCGGAGCGGAGACCATGGACTCTCTGCGGCGGTACCACTTCACCAAAGCCTTCCTGGGCGCCGGCGGCGTCACGGTGAAGGAGGGCTTCACCGTAGCGGACCCGGAGGACGCGGCGGTCAAGGCCCTGGCGGCCGCCCGGGCCCGACAGGCCTATATGCTGGTGGACTCCAGCAAGTTCGGCCGGATCGGCGCGGCGGCAGTGCTCCACGCTGACGAGGCAGCCATCATCACCGACCGGGCCCCGGGCCGGGAGTTTCAGGACTACACCGAGGTGACGGTGGTCTGAGAAACCACGCCCGAAATTGAGTGATTTATGATTGAAAGGTCATAATGATATTACTATTTTATTATGAAAGGAAGCAATCATCATGGTATCTGCGAAGACAAAGGTCATCAATCCCCAGGGGCTCCACATGCGTCCCGCCCAGCTGTTCGTCACAGAGATGAACAAGTATCAGAGCGAGGTCTCCATCGTTTTCAACGGCAAGCCCATCAACGCCAAGAGCATCATGAACCTCATGGCCTCCTGCATCAAGCAGGGCAGCGAGATCGAAATCCAGTGCACCGGCGAGCAGGAGTCCGAGGCCCTGGCCGCCGCCGTGAAGCTGGTGGAATCCGGCCTGGGCGATATGTAACAGGAGGTGCAGGATGATTCTGCGAGGGATCGCCGCCTCTGACGGCATCGGCCTGGGCCGGGCGGTGTGCGTCCGGGAGGAGAGCCTGGACTACTCCGCCGTCACATACTCCGGCAGGGACTCCGAGAAGGCCCGCCTCCAGGAGGGCATTGAGCGGTTCAACCAGCGCACCTCCGCCATGGCCGCGGAGATCCGGGAGCGGGTGGGCCAGAAGGAGTCCGAGATCCTCACCGGCCAGGTGTCCATGCTGGCCGACCCCTTCATGCTCTCCCAGATGCAGGAGGCCATCGACGGCGGCGCCTGCGCCGAGGCGGCGGTGGACAGCATCTGCACCATGTACGCCGACATGTTTGCCGCCGTGGAGGATGAGCTGATGCGCCAGCGGGCCACCGACGTGCGGGACATCCGCTCCCGGCTCCTGTCCATCCTGCTGGGCACGGAGGGCGTGGACCTCAGCCGCCTGCCTGCCGGCAGCGTGCTGGTGGCCCAGGACCTGACCCCCTCCATGACAGTGGGGCTGAAAAAGGAGAACGTGGCCGCCATCCTCACCGCCACCGGCGGAAAAACCAGCCACTCCGCCATCCTGGCCCGGGCCCTGGAGCTGCCCGCGGTACTCAGCGTCCAGAAGGTGCTGGACACCGTAAAAGACGGTGACGGCCTCATTGTGGACGGCAGCGAGGGCATCGCCATTTTGAACCCCGATGAGCGCACCCGGGGCGAGTACCTGGTCCGCCAGGAGGAGTTTTTGAAGCGCCGGGCCGCCCTGGAGGTCTACCGGGACCAGGCCACCGTGGACGCCGACGGCAGGCAGTACGGCCTGTACGCCAACATCGGCTCCGTGGAGGACGCCAAGTCCGCGGCCCAGTCCGGCGCGGAGGGCATCGGACTGTTCCGCACGGAGTTCCTCTTCATGAACCGCACCAGCCTGCCGGATGAGACCGTACAGTATGAGGCCTACAAGGCCGTCTCCCAGATCATGGCGGGGAAGGAAGTCATCATCCGCACTCTGGATGTGGGCGGCGACAAGGCCATTGAGTACCTGGGCATGGACAAAGAGGAAAATCCCTTCCTGGGCCACCGGGCCATCCGGTACTGCCTGGACCGGCCGGAGCTCTACAAGGTCCAGCTGCGGGCCCTGCTGCGGGCCGGAGCCGAGAACCACAACATCAAGATCATGCTGCCCCTGGTAACCTGTGTGGACGAGGTGCGGGACGCCCGGGAGCTGCTGGAGCAGTGCAAAAAAGAGCTGGAGGAGTCCGGCGTCCACTACGACAAGGACATTGCCCTGGGGGCCATGATCGAGACCCCGGCGGCGGCCCTCATCGCAGACCTGCTGGCCCGGGAGTGCGACTTCTTCTCCATCGGCACCAACGATTTGACCCAGTACACCATGGCGGTGGACCGGGGCAACGCGAAGGTGGAAAAGCTGTACTCTCCCCTCCAGCCGGCGGTGCTCCGGTCCATCCGGAACGTCATCACCGCCGCCAAGGAGGCGGGCATCCCCGTGGGTATGTGCGGCGAGGCCGCGGCGGACCCCCGCCTGCTGCCCCTGCTGATGACCTGGGGCCTGGACGAGTTCTCCGTCAGCGCCTCTGCGGTGCTGTCCACCCGGGCGGCCATCCGCAAGTGGCTGGGAGACGAGGCGCGGAAGGTCACCGGGGAGGCCATGGGCCTGTCCACCCTGGCCGGGGTGGAAGGGTATCTTGCCGGCTCCACCGCCCAGTGAGCCTCTCACAACATAATGATAGAGAAAGGAATTTCTGAACCATGAAAGAGCGCGTTCAAAAATTCGGACGGTTCCTCAGCGGCATGGTAATGCCCAACATCGGGGCCTTTATCGCCTGGGGCCTCATCGCCGCCTTCTTCATCCCGGCGGGCTGGTTCCCCAACGAGACCATCAACAGCATGGTGGGGCCCATGCTCTCCTACCTGCTGCCCATTCTCATCGGCTACACCGGCGGCAAGGCCGTAGGCGGCCAGAAGGGCGCCGTCACCGGCGCCCTGGCCACCCTGGGCGCCATCGCCTCCACCGAGAGCACCATGTTCATCGGAGCCATGATCTGCGGTCCCTTAGGCGGCTGGTGCATCAAGAAGTTTGACGAGAAGATGGAGGGCCATATCCCCGCCGGTTTTGAGATGGTGGTCAACAACTTCTCCGTAGGCATCATCGGCGCGATCCTGGCCATTTTGTCCATCTACGCCATCGGCCCCGCCTGTGTGTTCCTCACAGGAATTCTGGAAAAGGGCGTGGGCTTCCTGGTGAGCCACAGCCTGCTGCCCCTCACCGCCGTGCTGGTGGAGCCCGCCAAGGTGCTCTTCCTGAACAACGCCATCAACCACGGCGTCT
>NZ_CAJULS010000084.1 GCF_910587525.1 uncultured Oscillibacter sp.
CCCACCCAGTGCGAGGCGGTCACCATGGCGGCGGTGCAGGTGATGGGGAACGACGCCGCCATCGGCTTTGCCGCCAGCCAGGGAAATTTCCAGCTGAATGTGTTTCTGCCGGTATCGGCCTATAATTTTCTGCTGTCTGCCAGCCTGCTCTCGGACGCCATGGACTCCTTCCAGACCCACTGCGTGGAGGGAATTGTCCCCAACGTGGAGAGGATGGAGGAAAACCTGAACAACTCGCTGATGCTGGTGACCTGCCTGACGCCGAAGATCGGCTATGAAAAGGCGGCGGCGTGCGCCAAGAAGGCCCTTCGGGACGGCACGACGCTGAAAGCGGCGGTGCTGGCCCTGGGGCTTCTGACGGCGGAGGAGTTTGACGAGACGGTCCGGCCGGAGAAAATGGTATAAATATAAGGAGTGAGGACGGCGGAGCCGTCCTCACTTCTCAGTCTGACAGAACACCTCGCCAATGGCGAGGTTTTTAGGACTTATGGCAAATAAAGTGGAATAAAGCAAAATGGGAAAGGGACCGTCGATTGGGCGTTTTGACATTTTTCAAACAAGGCCTCGTGTTTCTTTCCGGCCGGGCAAATGAGCGCGTATTTTCGCAGACTGAAGGCACAGCGGCTTGGCCGTTGTGCCTTCGTTTGGTTCAGCTTGAAAAAATCAGGCGGGAAGGGGGGCCGTCCGCCCGAAGAAGCCGGCCCGTTTCAGGGCCATCACCAGCAGGGGGATCAGGGCGATGTGGACAATCATTCCGGGGACAGCGTTCAAAAACGCCCCCGCCATGAACATGGTCCAGGTGAAGGGTTCTCCGGAGACGCCGCTGAGAAGCACCCGGACTACGCCCCAGACCACCCGGCCTGCCAGCATGGCGCCGGTCAGGGCGGCGTAGATGTTGACGGGACGCTTGGGCAGGGTGCGGTACAGCAG
Source organism: uncultured Oscillibacter sp. (assembly GCF_910587525.1). Lineage (GTDB taxonomy): Bacteria > Bacillota > Clostridia > Oscillospirales > Oscillospiraceae > Oscillibacter. The sequence goes on from NZ_CAJULS010000084.1 coordinate 931, forward strand.
GCCGGACACCAGGCCGTAGGCCGCCAGCTCAAAGCACATGGCCAGTCCTGTGGGAAAGATGCGAGGCATGTGGAACAGGGCGAAGCGCAGCAGGGGCGCCACGGCCCCCACCGCCATGGCCCACCAGGGTCCGCAGAGGAAGCCCGCCAGCAGGACAGGGATGTGCATGGGGCTCAGGGCGCTGCCAATCTGGGGGATCTGCCCCGTCAGGAAGGGCAGGACCATGCACAGGGCCAGGCAGACAGCCGCCGTAACCAGGTTCTTGGTGTTCAGATTTTTCATAGTGCCGTTCTCCCTTTCAAATAGATGTGTTGCCGTCTTGAACGGGAGGCCGCGCCTTCATGGCGCGATTGGAAAAGCAGGGGACTCTATGTAATATCTCCGGCTTGGCCGGAGGGCTGCGCAGGATCAGTTTGCCGCCGGACACATGGCCCGAAGCAGCTCCACCGCCTCGTCCATGAGCTTGGAGAGGGTCATGGACTGGGTGCCTACCACCACATTGTTGCAGTGGTTCACCGGCAGCAGCAGCTTCCGGGCGGGGCTCTGGCCCACAGCCAATGCCATGGCGGGAGTTACCTCTCCCAACAGGGAGTCGGCGGCCAGGATGCCGATGGGACCGGCGATGACGTCCGCGTCCCGGCAGTTCACCAGCACCGGATTTTCACCGGTGGCGCCGGCGTCCGCTCCGGCCTTCAGCATGGCGGAGGTGGCGATGGCGTTGGTGCCCACGGCCACGATGTCACAGGGCAGGGCGGCGGCCTTGACCCGCTCGATGAGGACCTGTCCCATGCGGCCGCTTTGGCCGTCGATCACGACTACTTTCATGTATCCGCCTCCAGAATCAAATCACACCGGCCCGCCGTGTCCGTGGCCTCAAAATACCGCTGTTCCAGGGGAATCCAGGTGCTGAAAAAACGCGCCTGGGCCTCCGGAGCGTTCCGCCTTTGGATGCGGGCCCTTTGCAGCTCTGGGGAAATGCGCAAAAAGGCGGAGAGGTCATAGCAGCCCGCCAGGGCCGGGTGCATGCTGTATGCCCCCTCCACAATGCTCAATTTCCTGGGCGCTGCCGCGGTGGGACCGCCCACCGTCCGGGTATGGCAGTCATAGGGCCGGTATTGGACCGTCTCGCCCCGGGTCAGAGGCAGCAGGACCTCCTGAGAAAATCGCTCATAGTCCACATTGCCGCCGGGTTCCGACAGCCGCTCCGCCGTCCGCTGCGTTGGGCGGAGGAAAAAGTCGTCCATATGGAACACATGGCTGTCCGGGCAGATCCGCTCCAGCAGGGCCGCCAGGGTGGTTTTGCCTGCGGCGCTGCCGCCCTCCAGGGCGAGAATCACCTGCTTTTTTTCTTCCAGCTGCCGGTCCAGAGCGGCCAGCAGGGGCAGAAGGCGGACGTATTCCCGCCGGACCACCCGGTAGGCCGGGGCGTAAGCCCGGCGGAATTCCTCCGAGTGGCGGCAGGTGGGAAAGCCGGCTTTCCGCCAGTTTGACACCGCCTGAGCGGTTTCCTCACAGGAGAAGGGCAGCTGCCCCTCCCGGGCCAGAGACAGCAGGCGGCGGAGCTTTTCCTCCAGCGCCGAAGGGCTCCCAGCGGGGACTTCGGCAGACAGGGCGAAGAGACGCTGCAGCGTCCGGGGGGTGAGGCCGGTCTGCGCCAGATACCGCAGGTGCAGCCGGCAAAAGCCGCCGTCCAGCATCTCCAGAGCGGGACCGTTCTCACCGGCGGAGCACGCCGCCAGCTCCTCCTGAATAAGGCGCAGGCCCGCAGCCTCGTCCGTAACGAAGTGGCCGCAGCCGAATACGCTCTGGTGCAGGGCTTTCAGCAGGTCCTGGGGCCGCAGGGCGGGATACCGCCGGCACTGGACCAGCAGAAATTCGGTTGTAGACCGGGGGTCATTCATGGGTGTCCTCGCTTTCAGATGCCGTGTAATTCTCATTATACAGCATGGAGCGGGGTCCAAGTCAAGAGCCTATGATAAAAACGGGCTTTCCAACAGAGAAAAAATATGGTATCTTATTAATATAGTATTGGAAAATACCAGACAATGAGGGGTGTTTTTGTGTACGAGGAACTGACAGAGGTGGATATTAAGAAAATGCGGGAGGAGCTGGACCACCGTATCCGGGTCCTGCGGCCCCAGCTGATCGAGGAGGTGCAGACCGCCCGGGCCTTCGGCGACCTCAGCGAGAACTTTGAGTACAAGTGCGCCAAGCAGGCGAAAAACCGCAATGACAGCCGCATCCGCTACCTGGAGCGGATGATCCGCACCGCCAGGGTCATCGAGGTGCAAGGTAGCGAGGACACAGTGGGCCTCTTTGCCAGCGTGACCATTTACAATGAGCTCATCAAGCGGGAGATGACCATCCGCATCGTCACCACACTGCGCCAGGACGCCCTGAAGGGCCTTGTCAGCAAGGAGTCCCCGGTGGGAAAGGCCCTGTTGGGGCATCAGGCGGGGGACCGGGTCCAGGTGGAGGTGGACCCCCAGACGAAGTATTTTGTGGAGATCCGGGCCATCGAGAAGGGCACGGACGACGAGAGCCTGGATATCAGCTCCTATTGAGCGGGGGAAAGAGGGATAGATTATGAAATATGTCAGAAGGGCCGTCTATACGCTGCTGCTGTGCCTGCTGGCCAATTACCTGGCGCTGATCTCGCTTCCGCTCTCCTGGCCGGCCGTCAGCGCCGCCGCTGCCCCGCTGTGCTGGGTGGCGCTGCTGGCGGCGTTTATCTATATCAACCTGCGTCCTCTGCCGAGGACTGCGCCCACCCGGCGGATTCAGCGTCTGGCGGAGGGCTGTGAGCTGCTGCGGCTGTTTGCCGCCGGCTTTGCCCTGACCTGCTGTCTCCAACTGGCCTGGCTGTGGTGGGTGTTTTGGACCGGGGGTGAGGACGGGGTGCCGTTTATGGTTCTTCTGGACCTGCTTCTTGTGGTCCTCTCCCTGTGCGTCCTCTTTTGGAACGGCATGATCCGGGTCTACCTCACCTCCGTGCAGCTGGGCATCAAGCACCGCCTTCTGGCGGCGCTGTGCGGCTGGATCCCGCTGGTGAACCTGTGGTATCTGGCGAAGATCATCCGCATTACCGGGGATGAGGCGGAATTTGAGACGGAGAAATGGGAGCTGGACGAGACCAGAACGGAGAGCGAGATCTGCAAAACGAAATATCCCCTCCTGATGGTCCACGGTGTGTTCTTCCGGGATTTCCGGTATCTCAACTACTGGGGCCGCATCCCGAAAGAACTGATCCGCAACGGGGCCACGGTCTACTACGGACAGCAGCAGTCCGCGGCGGCGGTGGAGGACAGCGGCAGGGAACTGGCGGAGCGCATCCGGCAGATCGTGAAGGAGACGGGCTGCGAAAAAGTGAACATCATCGCCCACTCCAAGGGCGGGCTGGACAGCCGGGCCGCCATTTCCCATTGCTCCATGGCCCCCTATGTAGCCACGCTGACCACTATCAACACGCCCCACCGGGGCTGTATCTTCGCCGAGTACCTGCTGGGCAAGGTGCCGGAGGCCGTCCGGCAGAAGATTGCGGCGGCCTACAACGCCGCGCTGCGGCAGGTGGGAGATCCCAACCCAGATTTTCTGGCGGCGGTGGCGGACCTGACAGAGAGCGCCTGCCTCGCCCGAAACGGGGTGACGCCGGACATCCCCGGCGTGGTGTATGAGAGTGTTATGTCCTACTGTAAGAAGGCCCGGCACGGCAAGTTCCCCCTGAACATGACTTACCCCATCGTCAGGCACTTTGACGGCCTCAACGACGGACTGGTTTCCGTCGAGTCCGCCAAGTGGGGAGAGAGGTTCACCCTCCTGGAGCCGGAGGGGAAGCGGGGCATTACCCACGGCGACGTGGTGGATTTGAACCGGGAGAATATCAAGGGGTTCGACGTGCGGGAGTTCTATGTGAAGATGGCGGCGGACCTGAAGCGCCGGGGATTTTGAGGTACATATCGAGAGGACGGCCTCATGGCCGTCCTCTGCTTTACTTCTGAGAATTGCCCTAGAGATAAAATCCCCAAGGCGGTTCCCGCCAAATGATTGCCAGCATGTAAAACGCCGCGGCGGCGCATAACCCGGCCAAAAGCAGCAGGATAATTGCCAGGATTTTGAAACGGGGCCTTTTCCAAATCTCCCACGCCGCAATCAATAGGACGACTGCCGTCCCTGCCGCACCCAGTATCATAATGAAGAAGAAAAAATAAGCTAATCCCACGGTTTCCACCCGGTTTCTTTTTGTTGGGGTGACTGCAATGCCGTCAGCCAGCGGTCATCACGCTCCGACCTTCCCGGCTGACTGCGTAATCAAATCAATATGTTCCGTGATTTTCACTTTTCGCAGGTTGTCCACTTTTCTGCTCCCGCCCAACCCAAGAAGCGGCGTATATCCGAAACATTCATCAAATTGAAGCGGCCCCCCATTTTTAGACCGCTGCTTCATAGGTTGGGATTTCGAAATGCGCCGTGTCGAAAACGCCGTCAGCTAAATCGTCCCAAAAGAAATCAAAGCCGGCGGCAATCCCCTCAAACAGGCCTTCTTTGTACTTGATAATGCGGATATATCGACCTTTTTCCCAGGTCAGAATATCAGCAAAAGCAGTAACAAAAATTGGAATGGCGGTACTGCTTAAAACGTAGCTGTCATGGAGCAGCGCTTGATATTCCTCTGGATTTATCATTTTCAGATAACCGTCCAACAGACTTCCAAATCCGTATTTTTGCCAGACATTCAATAGGGCAGGCGGCAGTATGGAGTTATATTGAACACATAATTCCCGACTTGCCCCCTGATCTTGTTCAAAGCGGTCAAACAGTATGATAACCTCCGCTTGTTGAGTTTTACCAGTATATCATATCTGCGCAGCTGCTTCCAGAAAAATTTCAAACCACCTGTGCGCCTCTGCTTCGGCGAGGACATTGCCATTGACAGGAGCGCCTATGCCCCGCCCGCCCCGCTGGTTTCCATATGAACGGATTTTGCAAAAAACAGTTGCGCATTACAACAATTTGCGGATTGACTTGACGCTGTGATATGGTATGATTTCCTTAATAAAGAAGAGAGGAGGCGCTGAGATGAGCACTGTGCTGGGATACCTGCGGCCCCACAGCCGCCGTGTGGCCTGCGGGGTGACGGTGAAATTTGCCGCGGCACTGCTGGAGCTGGTGCTGCCGCTGCTGCTGGAGCACATTGTGGACGTGAGCGTCCCTGCCGGAGATCTGGCCGCCATCTGGCTCTGCGGCGGACTGATGGCGGCACTGGCCTTTGGGGCGGCCTTCTGCAACATCACTGCCAACCGCATGGCGGCATGGGTGTCCATGGAGGTGACCCGGACCCTGCGGGAAGACCTTTACAGCCGGACCCAGCGCCTCTCCTGCGCCCAGATGGACCGGTTTTCCACCTCTTCTCTGGTGTCCCGGCTGACCAATGACACCTACAACGTCCACCAGATGTTCGACAAGGTGCAGCGGGGCGGTATCCGGGCTCCCATGCTGGTGCTGGGGGGACTGGCGCTGACCTTTCTGCTGGAGCCGGCCCTGGCGGCGGTGCAGCTGGCGGTGAGCCTTCTGACCTTCCTGACCATCTGGCAGGTGACCCGCCGGGGCATCCCCCACTACGCCGCGGCCCAGGCGGCCGGGGACACGGTGGTGCGGATTATTCGGGAGAACGCCTCCGGCGTTCGGGTGGTTAAGGCCCTGGCCTGCCAGGGCAGGGAGCGGCAGCGGTTCGGGGAGGCCAATGAGACCGCCCGCCGGGCAGAGGAGACCGCCGGCTGCGTCATGGCCGCCGCAAATCCCCTGACGGACCTCCTGTTGAACACGGGACTGGTGCTGGTGGTGCTGGTGGGAGCCCTCCGGGTCAACGCCGGGCAGATGCCCGCGGGCCAGATCGTGGCGTTTTTGTCCTATTTCACCCTGATCCAGACCGCAACTCTGGGGATCGCCAAGGTGTTCATCCGGATCAGCAAGGGGGCGGCCTCCGCCCGGCGGATTGAGGAGATCCTGCTGGAGCCGGAGGACCAGCCCCTCCGGCCCTCGGAGGCAGTCTCGGAGGCGGAGCTGGGGATGGAGGGTGTCTCCTTTTCCTACCAGGGGATAGGGAGGGACCTGGCGGACGTGAGCTTCACCCTGGGAAAGGGGGAGACCCTGGGCATCCTGGGCCCCACCGGCAGCGGAAAAAGCACCCTGGCGGCTCTGCTGATGCGCCTGTATGACGCCGGAGAAGGCATTGTCTGGGTGGGGGGCCGGGATGTGAACAGCGTTCCCGGGGAGGAGCGCCGCTTCGGCGTGGTGTTCCAGAACGAGGCGCTGCTGAACGACAGCGTGTATGAAAATATCTCCTTCCTGCGGAACATCCCCCGGGAGGACGTGATCGCCGCGGCCAAAACCGCCCAGGCCTGGGACTTCATCCAGGGGCTGCCGGAGGGGCTGGACAGCCGCCTGGACATCCGGGGAGCGAACCTCTCCGGCGGACAGCGGCAGCGGCTGCTGACGGCCCGGGCCCTGGCGGGGAAGCCCGCTGTCCTGGTGCTGGACAGCGCTGACAGCGCCCTGGATTACGCAACCGCCGGCGCCCTGCGGCGGGCCATCCGCCGGGACTGCCCCGGTGTGACGCTGGTGGTGATCTCCGAGCGGGTGGCCTCCCTGCGCTGTGCGGACCGTATCCTGGTGCTGGAGGAGGGCCGGGTCACGGCCCAGGGAACCCATGGGGAACTGCTGGAGCGCTGTGCCCGCTACCGGCATATTGCGGAGCTTCAAAGGGGGGTGCTGCTGTGAAACGGCATATTCTGCGGCGGCTGGCCCGGTTTCTGAGGCCCTACGCCCTGCGGCTGACCCTGTGCCTGGGGCTGACGGTCCTCTCCAGCCTGCTGTCCCTGGCGGCGCCGCTGCTGTCCGGCCGGGCGGTGGACGCGGTGGGCACCGTCCCCGGGGCGGTGGACTTCCCAGGGGTGTTCCGGGCCTGCGGCGGGATGCTGGCCTGCTACGCGCTCTCCTCCTTGCTGAGTTACGCCGTGTCCGCCCGGATCATCAAGGTGGGGCAGTCCGTGTCCCGGGATCTGCGGAAGGCTGCCTTTGACCGCATGAGCGAGCTGCCGGTGGAGTATTTCGACACCCACCCGGCAGGCGATCTGGTCAGCCGGGTGTGCTATGACGTGGACACCGTGAACGCCGCCATTTCCACGGATCTGCTCCACCTATGCACCAGCGCCCTGACGGTGGGGGGCTCCTTTTTGATGCTGCTGGCCATCTCCCCCCGGCTGACCTGTGTCTTTTTCGTCACGGTGCCGCTGTCCCTCTTTCTCACCCGTTTTCAGATGAGGCGCATCCACCCCCTGTTTCGCCTTCGCTCCAGGGAGCTGGGAGCTCTCAACAGTTTTGCCGAAGAGCGGGTGGGCCGCCAGCGGGCCATTCGGGCCTACGGCGTGGAGGCGGCGGACCTGGAGCAGTTTCAGGCATACAACGCCGCCGCCTCGGAGGCCTATTACGAGGCCGACCGGGCCAGCGCCTCTCTGGGGCCGTCGGTGAACTTTATCAACAACCTCTCTCTGGCGGCGGTCAGCATGTTCGGTGCACTGCTGTACCTGGGGGGCGGGCTGACCCTGGGCAACCTCTCCTCCTTTGTGCTGTATTCGCGCAAGTTCTCCAGCCCCATCCGGGAGGCTGCCAACCTTTTGAGTGAGCTCCAGTCCAGCGCGGCGGCGGCGGAGCGGGTGCTGGACCTGCTGGATGAACAGCCAGAGCCGGGAGACATCCCCGGTGCCGTGGAGCCGGAGAAGCTGTGGGGGGACATCTCCTTCGACCATGTGGACTTCGGCTATGACCCGGACCGGCCTGTACTGCGGGATTTCACCGCCCGTATTCCCGCCGGAAGTCTGGCGGCGGTGGTGGGGCCCACCGGGGCGGGGAAGACCACCTTGGTCTCCCTGCTGCTGCGGTTCTACCGTCCCCAGAGCGGCTCCATTTCCATCGATGGTGTGCCCCTGGAGGAGTATACCCGGGACGGGCTGCGCCGCCGTCTGGCCCTGGTGCTCCAGGACACATGGCTCTTCGGCGGCACCATCGCCGAGAATATTGCCTACGGCGCGCAGGGGGCCTCCCGGGAGCAGATCGTGGAGGCCGCCAAGGCCGCCCGGGTTCACCGCTTCATCACCTCTCTGCCCCAGGGGTACGACACCGTTCTCGCCGACGAGGGGGCAGGCATCTCCAAGGGCCAGCGGCAGCTGCTGGCCATCGCCCGGTGCTTTCTCACCGGCGCGGACATCGTCATCCTGGACGAGGCCACCAGCAGCGTGGATACGGAGACGGAGGGGGAGGTCAATCTGGCTGTGGAGCGGCTGCGGCAGGGGAGAACCTGCTTTGTCATCGCCCACCGTCTGGCCACTGTCCGCCGGGCGGATTGTATCCTGGTGCTGGATCAGGGCGGCGTGGCGGAGGCGGGAACCCATCAGGAACTGCTGGCGGCGGGAGGCGTTTACGCCTCGCTGTCCCGGGCGGCAGAGTGAGTGTTTCCCGGCGGGAGAAACGAAAACGTATCCAAAGGTGCAGGAAAAGTCAATCGGCAAAATGTAAAAACTTGAACAATAAATTTGGATAGTATTCACAACATTTGTGAAAATGGCCAAAAATCCCACCGCAAAATAGGGAACATATCAATTGACAAAAGGCGGTAAAACTCTCTATAATGAAAATACGAAAACGCAAACGTTTGCACAAATTTGCGCCTGATCACCGCGGATTTGTGGAGACAGAGCGAGAGTTGAGGAAAAAGAAGACTGATTCATGCCCCAGCGATCCCCCGCAGTAATCAGAAAGAGGTGTTACCGTGGCAAAGAAAGATCTTCCCAGAAAACCCCTGACGAAAACAAGGCTTAAAAACCTGATCCTGAACGTTCTGCGCAACCCCTTCAACATGATCGTGCTGGTCAGCCTCGTGGTGCTGTTCTGCCTGATCGTCATCCCCCTGCTGACCATGATCAAATCCACCTTTACCCTGGCGGAGGGTGAACTCCGCCGTGTGGACGGCGAGGTGGGCCAGTTCACCATGTACTACTGGTGGTATATGGCCGTCAGCAATATGTCCAAGGCCGTGCTGTGGAAGCCGCTGCTCAACTCCTTCGTCTGCGGTTTTTTCACCACGCTGATCTCCGTGCCCCTGGGCTCGGTGCTGGCCTGGCTGATGATCCGCACCGACATCCCCGGCAAGAAGATCCTGGGCATTTTGATCACCGTGCCCTACATGATCCCCTCCTGGACCAAGGCTCTGGCGTGGCTGGCCGTGTTCCGCACCCCCACCAGCGGCGCCAACGGCTTCCTGACAGGTCTTGGAATTCCCATTCCCGACGTGCTGGCTTACGGCCCCATCGCCATTGTGCTGTGCATGTCCATGCACTACTACGCCTTCTCCTATATTCAGGTATCCGGCGCGCTCCGCTCCATCAACTCCGAATTGGAGGAGATGGGTGAGATCCAGGGCGCCAACAAGGCCCAGATCCTGCGCCATATCACACTCCCCCTGATCCTGCCCTCCGTGCTCAGCGCCTTGGTCATGACCGTGTCCAAGTCCATCGGTACATATGGCGTGGCGGCCAACCTGGGCAACCGCATCGGTTACTACACCTTGGCCACCCGCATGCGGGTGTTCATCGACCAGGGTCCCCAGGCCGTGGGCTATGCCATGAGCATCGTTCTGGTGGGTCTGGCCGCCCTGATCCTCATGAGCAACCAGAAGGCCATCGGCGTCCGCAAGTCCTATGCCACCGTGGGCGGCAAGGGCGGCCGCAGCACCCTGATGCCTC
>NZ_CAJULS010000085.1 GCF_910587525.1 uncultured Oscillibacter sp.
GGATCCACCAGGTGGCGTAGGTGGAGAACTTGTAGCCCTTGGTGTAGTCGAACTTCTCCACAGCCTTGATCAGCCCCAGATTGCCCTCCTGGATCAGATCCAGGAAGAGCATGCCCCGGCCCACGTACCGCTTGGCGATGGACACCACCAGCCGGAGGTTGGCCTCTGCCAGCTTTTGTTTGGCGATCTCGCCCTTTTTGAAGTCCTTTTTCCAGGTGGCCTCATCCTCGGCGGAAGCGGTGACGGACATGCCGCCCTCCCGCTGGTGCCTGAGCTCTGCCAGTTTTTCGGCGGCCTCGTTTCCGGCGGACATGGCCTGGGCCAGATCCACCTCCTCGTCGGGAGTGAGCAGGGGCACCTTGCCGATCTCCTTGAGGTACATCCGGACGGGATCGTCCAAAGAGAAGTTGTTGACCAGGGTGTTGGGGTCCACCAGTTCCTCTTCCTCCACGTCGGCGATCTCCTCGGCGGCGGGCTCGTCGTCGGGCAGGTCCCGCAGCAGCAGGTCGTCGGAGCTGATGTCGATGTTCAGCGCCTCCAGAGAGTCATACAGCTGGTCCATCTGGTCGCCCTCCAGATTGAGGTCGTCCACGGCGTCCATCAGCTCGGCAGACTCCAGCTTGCCTTTTTTCTTGCCTCGGGCCAGCAGTTCCCGCAGCTTTTCATTGCCGCTGAGCCAGCTGGCGGCGGGCAGGGCCGCAACCTGCTTGTCGTCCAGCCGGAGGATGCCGGCCTTCTTGGCCTCCTCGTCGGTGGGGACCCGGGGGAGCTCCGCTTCACCCTTTTTCCCGGACGTGGCATCCGGTTTATTTTCCTCCGCCTCAGCGGCGGCCAGCAGCGCGTCCGCCTGCTGCTCCAGTTCCATGGGGGTCAATTCTTTTTCATTAGCCATGAAGCTTTCCTCCAGTACCTTTCTTGTTCTTGCTTTTTTCTATAGCTGCCGACAGCGGATCGCCTCCGCTATTGTTTCTCCGGCTCCATTCCTCCAGAATGGTGGTTATGTAGTCAGCAAGTGCCTGCCTGCTGTTTTTGGCCGATTCTGGCTGTTGACATACAGCGGTAATATGGCTCATCTCCTCTGACGTTAAAACAGCGTCTAGGATTGCTAAGGTTACGTTTCGACCCTCTTCTCGGGCTTTCCACAAGAGGGAAAAGACACGGCCTAACAGCGGGGAAGAAAATTGTTCCTCGTGTATAGGCGGCTGAGAAGGAAAAAGACTGTCGTCCAGCACTAATAAACGGAGCAAACCCTCTTCTGCTCTGGCGGAACGCATATTTTCATATCGCATAGAGCGCTCTTTTGGTTGTAATTGAGCCACCGGATTTAAGTTTTTCCGTTCTTCTGCGCGGTCATCTTTGCGGATTTTTTGCTTTCGGGCACGCTCAACATCGAGTTTCATAGCATCAGGAGTAATACGGGCGGTTTCAGCAGCTTTGACAGAATAGATTTCTCTTTCCACTTCGTTTGGAAGTGTTGCCAGCAGCTTGCTGATCTCCTCGCCATAAGCGACTCTCTCTTCGTCGCTGTTCAGGTCGTACTTCCCGGCGATCTGGGCCATGCGGAACTCAATACCGTTTTCACTGCCGCTGAGCAGCCGTTCAAAGGCGCCGGGACCCTGGTTTTTGATGAAGTCGTCCGCGTCCTGCTTCACCAACTCCCCGTCCTCTGTCCGCCGCCGGGGCAGCTGGAGGACCTTCACGGAGAATTCCGAGTTGTTCAGAATCTGCAGTGCCCGCTCCGTGGCGGTCTTTCCGGCGTTGTCATTGTCGTAGCACAGAACCAGCTCCTTGGTGAAGCGGGAGAGAAGCCGGGTCTGCTCCACCGTCAGCGCTGTGCCCATAGAGGCCACGGCGTTGTCAAACCCCGCCTGGTGCAGGGTGACGATGTCCAGGTTGCCCTCGCAGAGGATGATGTTGGGCCGCTTGGTTTTTTTTGCCAGATTGAGCCCGTACAGAACCCGCCGCTTGCTGTAAACCGGCGTCTCTGAGGAGTTCATATATTTGGGCTCGGACTTGTCCAGCACCCGGCTGCCAAAGGCCACCACGTCCCCCCGGGTGTCGATCACCGGGAGCATCAGGCGGTTTCGGAACTTGTCGTAAAAGCCGCCCTTCTTGTTGTCTACAATGAGGCCCGCCGTCAAGAGCTCGGACTTGGTGTAGCCCCGGGAGGTCATCTCGTTCAGTAGTACGTCCCAAGCGTTGGGGGAGGCCCCCATGCCGAACTTCACCGCGGTGTTCCACCGGATCCGGCGGCGGTCCAGATAGTCCCGCACTGCCTGGCCCGGCTGCTGCTGGAGCAGCTGGTGGTAAAAGCGGGCGGCGTCCCGGTTCAGCTCCAGGAGCCTGGCCCGGCGGCGGCCGGCCTCCCGGTCGACCTCCTCCTCCGGCACCTCCATTCCCGCCCGCTTGGCCAGAAAGCGCACCGCGTCGGGAAAGGTGAGGTTTTCCTCCTCCATGATGAAGTTTACCACGCCCCCGCCTTTTTTGCAGCCGAAGCAGTAGTAAATCTGCTTGTCCGGGGCAACGGAAAAGGAGCCGGTCTTTTCGCTGTGGAAGGGACAAAGGCCGAAGAGGTTGGCGCCTTTGCGCGTCAGCTGGACGTAGCTGCCCACCACGTCCACGATGTCGCATCTGGACGTAAGCTCGTCCAAAAAGCTCTGGGGAAACGCCATAGGCCGGCTCCCTCCATTTCGGTCAGTTTTTCCAAATTTCCCGCCGGTCATACAGAAAACCGGCGCTGAAATAGACCACGGTATTTTAGATATACCCCGCGATAATGAAATTTCCTCTTTTTTTTCACAAATTTTTAGAAAATTTTTGTGGGAAAGGAGGATTTACACCAATGGGAGGAGTGGATACAATAGAGTGGTCTGATTTTGATTGTAAAGGGGGGAGTGTATGTCGATAGAGCTGTGGGCCGTCCGGTTGGAGAGGCCATTGACGAAAGAGGAGACGGAGATTATGATGGCAATACTCCCGCCGGAGCGCCGGGAACGGCTGCTGCGCCTCCGGCAGGAGGAGCGGCGGCGGGAGCCGCTGTGCGCCTATTTTATTTTACAGCAGGCCTTGGAAGAACAGTACGGCTGGCGGGAGCTGCCGGAGATCGCCCTGACAAACCGGGGAAAGCCCTACTTTCCGCAGCACCCGGAGGTGCAGTTCAACCTGAGTCACACCGCCGGCGCGGTGCTGGTGGGCCTTGCCGACGAACCGCTGGGCGTGGATATTGAGCACATTCGTCCGGTGAGCCAGCGGGCCATGCGGCGGCTGGCGGACGTGGACACACGGGAGGATTTTTTCCGCAGCTGGGTGCGGCGGGAGGCCAGAGTCAAGCGCAGCGGCGAGGGAGTAGGCACCATGATGCGGAGGGAGACGCCGCTGTTGTACGGAGAGACCTACTATGAGATCGAGACCTTTCCGGGCTATGCGGCGGGAGTGGCCTCCGGCAGTTCGGAGAAGTCGGGAACCGTGCGGCGGCTGGTTCTGGGCGGAGCGCAGCTGTGAAGAGAAGCCGGGCCCGCTCTGGAATTTTGACCGGTCGGAGCACTCCGGATATTCCATTTGGGCAGCAGGCAGGGGATGGTCCCCTGCCTGTAATTTTTTTCGGCTGTGTGCAACCAAAGGCCGTCTCTCTCCGACTAAATATACGAAAGCGCTTTCAAAAGGAAGTGAACAACATGGAGGACAAGGACATCATCGCCCTGTACTGGGCGCGTTCAGAAGAGGCCATCCGGGCCACGGCGGGAAAGTACGGCGGCTACTGCGCCGCCATCATCCGCCGTGTGCTGGGGGACGGACGGGACGTGGAGGAGTGCTTGGGGGATACCTGGCTGGGGGCCTGGAACGCCATGCCGCCCCAGCGGCCCCAGCGTCTGCCGCCCTTCCTGGGCCGCATCGCCCGGAACACGGCCCTGGACCGCTACGACTATAACACCGCCCAGAGCCGGAGCGGCTGTGCGGCTGTGCTGGAGGAACTGGCGGAGTGCGTGGGCGGCGACCCCATGGAGGAGGACTTTGACCTGCGGCGGCTGGGGGAGGCCATCTCGGCATACCTGGACACTGTTTCGCCGGAGTGCCGCCGGGTGTTTTTGCGGCGGTACTGGTACTGCGACACCGTTCGGGAAATCGCCGCCGGGTACGGGTTTACCCAGGGGAAGGTGAAGTCCCTGCTCCACCGCGCCCGAAAGGGGCTGCGGGCCTATTTGATCGAGGAGGGGTACGACCTATGACAAAAGAGGAGCTGTTCCGCGCCGTGGGCGAGGTCCGGGAGGACCAGATCACAGAGGCGGAGACTGTGGGGAGAGGAAACCGTCCCTGGCGGCGGTATGGAGCCATGGCGGCGTGCCTGGCGGTGGTGCTGGCGGGGGCCTTTGCCCTGGAGCGCCTGGAGGACGCGCGGAAGTGGGCGGCATTGGAGGAGGGTTTTGATACCCTGTCTCGCCCTGAGAGCGCCCCGGACACCGGCGGCGGGGAGGATGAGGACCGCTGGGGCGTAAAAGTTGTGCCGTTCCATCCGGAGGAGACACAGGGGAGCGGCGCCGGTTTGGACGGAGCGGACTACTGGAACAACGCTGGAGAGCGTCCGGCCTCCAACTACTCCGTCAACGTGGAGATCGGGGAGCTGGCCGGCGGGACCCGGGATGACGCCGTCATGGGCGCGGAAGAGGATCGAGCGGAGGTTGACTCCGCCTCCTGTCTGGCGTGGCTGTCCCCGGAGGAGATCTTTGCCCGGGACACGGCGATCTTCCGGGGCACTGTCCGGGAACTGCGGTATTATGAGGTGGAAGAAGTGCGCCTGGGCGGCGGCAGAACGCGGTACACCGTGGCGTCGGTAGAGGTCACCGATCCCATCCGGGGGAATCTGGAGGAGGGGGAGATCCGGACCGTTCTCTATCCGGGGGGGCCGGATGTGTCCACCAGCCTCTCCGGCCCCCTGGATGCTCTGAAGGCGGGCAGCGAGGCCATTTTTATGCCGGAGAGAACCAATTGGGAGACCGGCGCTGGGAATGGCGCCTGTTACTTCTGCTATGCCGACTTGGCGGAGTACTACCTCTCCGAGGGGCTGCGGTACGTGTTCCTGGACACCGGGGACGGCCTGGCCTTTGAGCGGGGCCTCTATGAGGAGATCGCGGAGGCGGAGACCCTGGACGAGATCGCGGACTATATCCGGAGGATGATCGGAGAGGCGGAGCGGATGCAGCCCGCCGCGGTCCCCGCAGAGCCGCAGGCGGCCCCGGCGGAGATTGACCCAGCTCTGTTGGAACCCAGCTATGGCGTGGAGGGCCCCAACGGCGGGCGGGAACTTCCGGACGGCGCGGCGCTGAGCCCAGAGGATCTTTTAATTGGCGGTTGAAGGCTCTCCGCAGGAGTTTTGCGGGCGGCTTGACATCCATCGTCAAGTCTCTCTCGGCCCGTTCCTCCGGGCCGAGGGAGCGGCGAAATCAAGTGAAATCTGTTTTTCCCGAGGGCGTGTGCCTTGGGAAAACACCACTCAGTTCTGGAGTGTGCGAAGCCCCCATCTGCCTGCGGCAGATGGGGGCTGAGTGCGTGGAAAAACTGTGATTCACACACTGAAAATGGCCAGAGGCCGTTTTCAGTGAATTAAAAGACGCCCTGCGCCATCATGGCGTCAGCTACCCGCTGGAAGCCGGCGATGTTGGCGCCCGCCACCAGGTTGTAGCCCAGACCGTAGGTCTCGGCGGCCTCAACGCTCATATTATAGATGTTGTCCATGATCCGGTGGAGCTGCTTGTCGACCTCTTCCTCGGTCCAGATCAGACGCTCGCTGTTCTGAGCCATCTCCAGGGCGGAGGTGGCCACGCCGCCGGCGTTGACGGCCTTGGAGGGGGCCACGATGACGCCGGGCTGCTCCATCAGGAATTTCAGAGCGTCGTTGGTGGTGGGCATGTTGGCCACCTCAATATAATACTTTATGCCGTTGGCGGCGATCTGCTTGGCGTGCTCCAGATGCACGTCGTTCTGCATGGCGGAGGGCATGCACACGTCCACCTTCACGCCCCAGGGCTTCTGGCCCGGGAAGAACTCCACGCCGAACTTCTCCGCGTAGTCCTGGACCCGGTTGCGGCCGGAATTGCGCATTTCCACCAGATATGCGATCTTCTCCGGCGTGGCGACGCCGTCGGGATCGTACACGTAGCCGTCGGGGCCGGAGAGAGTGACCACCTTGGCCCCCAGCTCCGTGGCCTTCTTGCAGATGCCCCAGGTCACATTGCCGAAGCCCGCGCAGGCGATGGTCTTGCCCTGGATGCTCTCGCCCTCGTGCTTGAGGACGTTTTCCAGATAGTAAACAGAGCCGAAGCCCGTGGCCTCGGGCCGCACCAGAGAGCCGCCGGAGGCGAAGTCCTTGCCGGTGAGGACGCCGTTCTCCCAGGCGCCCCGCAGGCGGCGGTACTGGCCGAAGAGATAGCTGATCTCCCGGGTGCCCACGCCCATGTCGCCGGCGGGCACGTCCACGTCCGGACCGATGAAGCGGTGCAGAGCCGTCATAAAGGACTGGCAGAAGCGCATGATCTCCGCGTCGGACTTGCCGGTGGGATCGAAGTCGCTGCCGCCCTTGCCGCTGCCGATGGGCAGACCCGTCAGGGCGTTTTTGAAGGTCTGCTCAAAGGCCAGGAACTTGATGATGCTGAGGTTGACGTCTTTCTGGAAGCGAAGGCCGCCCTTGTAGGGACCGATGGCGCCGTTGAACTGGCAGCGCCAGCCGGTATTGGTGTGCCAGGCGCCGTCATCGGACATCCAGGCCACCCGGAAGCTGATGGTCCGCTCCGGCTCCACCATCCGCTCCAGCAGACAGGCCTTCTCGTACTCCGGGTGCTTTTCCACCACGGGCTCCAGGGAGGCGAGGACCTCCTCCACCGTCTGGATAAACTCCGGCTCGTCAGCGTGCTTGGCCTTGACGTTTTCGATGACTCTTGCGAGATATGCGTTCATCTGAGATGACCTCCTTCAAATCATAGGAATCCCCTCGGAAACAGCGGAATACCAATATTCCACTGTTATTCTAACACTTTCCGGAGAAAGAAGCAAGAGGGAGGCGGCGTTTCCTGGGAAAAAGATGGTGCGGAAATGTCAGGGACGCCGTCATAAAAACCCTGGAGTTTTATTCAGACAGTATTATTGACTTTTCACTGGGGCGGGGTATAATATTTCTGGAAAAAGCCCACTTGGAACGATTCTTTGAGAAGGGAAGAACGAGATATGAGTACATACCCGATTGAAGTGGCGGGCCTGCATCGGGAACTGCCCATCTGCAAAATTACGGAGGACCTGTATATCGCAGCCTTCATTGTCTTTGGCGATTCGGAGCTGACGGTGGCCTGCGCCCGGGAGCTTTTGAAGCTGGTTCCCGCGGACAGCTATGACTATATGCTCACCGCCGAGGCCAAGAGTATTCCGCTGATCCACGAGATGGCGCGGCAGTCCGGGGCGGAGAAGTATTTCATCGCCCGGAAGGGCCCCAAGGCCTATATGCCGGACCCCATCCATGTGACGGATAAATCCATCACCACCGCCGGGGAGCAGGAGTTGTTTCTGGGCCGGGACGACGCAGACCTGATCCGGGGGAAGCGTATTTTGCTGATGGACGACGTGATCTCCACCGGCGGCTCCCTCCACGCCATGGAGGCGCTGGTGGCCATGGCCGGCGGCACAGTGACCGGCAAAGTGGCGGTGTTGGCAGAGGGCGACGCCCAGAACCGGCCCGACATCAAATTTCTGGCGCCCCTGCCGGTGTTCAGCGCCGACGGGACGGCCAAAGGCTGAGCGGAGAGACAGGACCAAGCGTGGCGCGCCGTCACAGACGGCGCGTTCCTGGTTTGTCGGAAAAACCAAAATAGAAACCAGCAGTCCAACAGTCTGGGGAGGGGAGGAGCACGGGGGAGCGGGAGCCCCTTCGTGAAGAACCGGGCGTCTGCAAATGGCTGCGCGGCGTGCGTTTGCGGATTTCCGCGCGTGGCCCTGTCATCAGAACGGCCGAACAGTGGCTGTGCGCTGTTATCGGGTCAGGCGTGCGCAAGGAGAGGCGTACAGTGAGCGATATTATGGAATTTGCCAGCAGAGAGGAATTCAGGAAATGGCTCTATGAGCCTTGCCTGACAAGCGCCGGCGTTTGGCTTCTGTTTGGCAAGGCCGGAGGGCCGAAGACAATAAAAGCGGGGGAAGCGCCGGAAGAAGCGCTCTGCTTTGGATGGATCGACGGACAGGTGGAGAGGATCGACGATCAGGCGTATAAGAAATATTTTTCTTTGCGTAGAGAGAAGAGCAGGTGGTCGGAGAAAAGCAGGATGCTGGTCAAAAGCCTTGAAGAGCAGGGACTCATGACCGGTTTCGGCAGAAGGAAAATAGGGGAAGCCCAAAAAAACGGACAGTGGTACGCTCCAAAACCCGCGGCGATTACGGAAGAGGAAATTGCCCGTTTATCCGCGCTGCTGAGAGGATATGAGCCCGCCTGAACCAACTTTCAAGCCATGCCTCTGTCCGTGAAGAGGACCTACACGCGGGCGTATCTGGCCGCCAGGACGGATGCCGGACGGGAAAGGCGGATCGCCTGGATGGTGGACCGCCTCAATCAAAATCTGAAACCGGTGTGACGGGCCCGAATTTTCCGGAAAAAGTCTTTCCGGAGGGCCAGAAATGTGATATAATAAAAAATTATGAGAAAAAAGAGTGTTTATTACCTGCCGGGGATGACGCCCCTGGCCGTCTGTTCAGCGCTGTTCATGGTTTGCTCGGCAGTGGTGCGCATTGTGTGGGCCTGCGGGGAGACGTCTCTCTCCCGCTCCTTCCTGTGCCTTCAAATTCTCCTGCCTCTGGCAGCAAACGTGTCCTTTGTGCTGATCCTTCTGCGGGATGGGAAAGAGCGCCTGTTCCGCTCCGCCATCCCCGTATGGCTGGGGTGTGTGTTCTTCGCCGTCAAGGCGCTGGGATTTCCGTCCCGGCTGCACACGGCGCTGTGCCTGCTGCTGTATGCCCTGGTGGCGGCGCTGTATACTGCCACGGTGACGGGCCGTGTCCCCACCCAGAAGCTTTTGTGGCTTCTCTTCGGCCTGCCCCTGCTGTACCACATCTTTGTAGAGGACACCCGGAAGACCGGCTGGCCTGTCCACGACTGGCTGCCGGAGGTGTCGGTGCTTTTATGCATGGCGGCGCTGCTCAGTGTGTCCGTGGCCATGAAAAAGAGGACGCCGGAGGAGGGAGAGTATGTCCCGGGCTTCGGTGACCGGAACGACGGGCGGCGGCTGCGGTCCCTGTCCCCTATCTTTGCGGTGTCTCCCTATTTGATGAAAACCCGCAATACCTCCCAGAACTTCCTGGAGGACCACGTAGAGATCACGGAGATGGAGAAGTACATCGTCTCCAAGCGCAGGGCGGGGCTGAAAAACTTCGGAATCCTCCATGTACTGCTGGCGGCCTATGTCCGTGCCTGCGCCCGGTACCCGGGGCTGAACCGGTTCATCGCCGGGCAGAAGGTCTTCTCCCGGGGCCGGGAGATCGAGATCAACATGACCATCAAAAAGACCATGTCCGTAGACTCGCCGGACACAGTCATCAAAGTCATCTTCGATCCCGCCGACACGGCAGATACGGTCTATGGGAAGTTCAACGCCAAGGTTCAGGCGGTGAAGGACGCGCCCCTGGACACCGGCTTTGACAAGCTGGCGGGGGCCTTTAACCTGATCCCGGGACTGCTGCTGAAGTTCTTCGTCTTTCTGCTCCAGGCACTGGACTACTTCGGCCTGCTGCCCCGGACGCTGACAAAGCTTTCCCCCTTCCACGGATCGCTTTACATCACCTCCATGGCCTCTCTGGGCATTCCGCCCATCTACCATCACCTGTACGACTTTGGAAATGTGCCCGTATTCTGTTCCTTCGGCAAGAAGCGCCGGGTATTTGAGACGCTGCGGGACGGCACGGTGGTCCGGCGGAAGTACATCGACTGCAATTACGTAACAGATGAGCGGATTGTGGACGGGTTCTACTTTGCCTCCGCCCTGCGGTATCTCCACGGCCTGCTGGACGATCCCTGGCAGCTGGACACACCGCCGGAGGAGGTCGTTCCAGACCAGAGGTAAGGGGAATTTGGATTGTACCTTTTGAAGGCGAATCGGTTAAGGGCCAGGGGTCTGCACCCCTGGCCCTCTTATGTATAGTCCGTGTGGCCGGCTTAGAAAGAACTGTCTATATTCGCAGCCTGTTTCAGGCGGAAGGAAGCCACAAGTCCCTTGAGGAGGCTGGCCTGAGAGGACAACTCTTCACTGGCGGCGGCGGACTGCTCGCTGGTGGCGGAGTTGTTCTGGACCACGCCGGAGATCTGGTCGATGCCCTCGGTAATCTGGGTGATGGAGACGGTCTGGCTCTCCACCTCCTCCACTACGATGGACATCTTGGCAGTGACGCCGCCGGCGCTCTCACTGGTGCGTTCCAGGGCCTCGGTGACCTTATTCACCACATCGCTGCCCTCGGAGACGGCGGCGATGGAGCTTTCAATCAGGTCTTTAGTGGCCTTGGCGGCCTCATCCGACCTGTTGGCCAGGTTGCGCACCTCATCGGCCACCACGGCGAAGCCCTTGCCGGCGCTGCCTGCCCGGGCGGCCTCCACGGCGGCGTTCAGGGCCAGAATATTGGTCTGGAAGGCGAT
>NZ_CAJULS010000086.1 GCF_910587525.1 uncultured Oscillibacter sp.
TCCCGTTCCGCCGCCCCGCTGCCCCAGTCGGTGAAGTCCACCTCCAGCCAGTCGCTGCCCTCCCGGCGGAACAGGGCGGTGAGGCGGGACAGGGTGTCCTCCTCCGCCCCGCCGCCGGTGGCCAGGATGGCCTGGAGGGCGAACAGGATTTCGTCCTGCTGCGCCTGGGAGAGAAGGGCCTTGTCCAGCACGAACTGGTCCATCAGCCGGATGCCGCCGCCCTGGCCCTTCTGGGTGAACACCGGGATGCCGGCGGCGGACAGGGCGTCGATGTCCCGGTAGATGGTGCGCTCCGACACCTCCAGGCGCTCCGCCAGTTCTCCGGCGGTGACGGCCCGCTTTTCCACCAGCAGATACAAAATCTCAAAAAGACGGCTGTTCTTCATCGTTCCCTTCACTCCCGAATGACACAAGCGGGCTTTCACGGGCCGGGCCCCCATTGGGCCCGGCCCGTGAAAGCAACTATACCACGCCTGACGGCTAGATTCAACGCCATTTTCAATGCAGCTGGACATACCCGCAAATTCCTAGTATAATAAACGCATAATTCGAACGATATTCCTAATAATCAGTACGTTCCTCTCTTCCCATTTTCATCCAAGGGGCCTACAATAGGACGTGATCAACCTTAAAAATCATTCGCTGGGGCGAAAAATTTTTATAATCTGAAAGGAGCGGTTTTATGTCTATTCTTGTTGCTGGCGGCGCCGGGTATATCGGCAGCCACACCTGCGTGGAGCTGATCCAGGCGGGCTATGAGGTCGTTGTGGCGGACAACCTCTACAACTCCAGCGAGGAGGCCATCCGCCGTGTGGAGAAGATCGTGGGGAAAAAGATCCCCTTTGAAAACACAGAGCTGTGCGACAGGGCTCAGGTGGAGGCCCTCTTCCGGAAGTACCCAGATATCGACTCCGTGATGCACTTCGCCGGGCTCAAAGCCGTGGGGGAGAGCGTCAGCAAGCCTCTGGAGTACTACTCCAACAATCTCATCAGCACCCTCTACCTCCTCCAGGTCATGCGGGAGAGGGGCGTGAAGAACTTTGTGTTCTCCTCCTCCGCCACGGTCTACGGCGATCCCGCCACCGTGCCCATCCGGGAGGATTTCCCCACCGGCGGCACCACCAACCCCTACGGCACCACCAAGCTCTTCCAGGAGCGCATCCTCTCCGACTACTGCGCCGCGGACCCCACGCTGAACGCGGCGCTGCTGCGGTACTTCAACCCCATCGGCGCCCATGAGAGCGGCCTGATCGGCGAGGACCCCAACGGCATCCCCAACAACCTGGTGCCCTATATCGCAAAAGTTGCCGTGGGCCAGCTGGAAAAGCTCCACGTCTACGGCGACGATTACCAGACCCCCGACGGCACCGGCGTCCGGGACTATATCCACGTTGTCGACTTGGCCAAGGGCCATGTGGCGGCGCTGAAAAAGCTGGAGCAGAACTGCGGCCTCTTCATTTGCAACCTGGGAACCGGCAAGGGATACTCTGTGCTGGACGTGCTCCACGCCTATGAGAAGGCCTGCGGCAAGGAGCTGCCTTATGTGGTGGACCCCCGCCGCCCCGGCGACATCGCCCAATGCTACGCTGATCCGAAGAAGGCCCGGGAGGAGCTGGGCTGGGAGGCGGAGCTTGGCATCGAGGAGATGTGTGCCTCCTCCTGGAAGTGGCAGTCCATGAACCCGGGCGGATATAAGGGTTAAAGGAGGAGCGGAGTATGAACAAGCCTGTTCTCGTCATCATGGCCGCCGGCATGGGCAGCCGGTACGGCGGTCTCAAACAGCTGGACCCCGTGGGGAATCACGGCCAGCTCATCATCGACTACTCCATCTATGACGCCCGCCGGGCTGGCTTTGAGACGGTGGTCTTTGTCATCAAGCCGGAGATCGAGGCGGACTTCAAACACGCCATCGGCGACCGGGTGGCCCGGGTGATGGACGTGAAATACGCCTACCAGCTGAAAGAGGACCTGCCGGAGGGATACGCCGTCCCGGAGGAGCGCACCAAGCCCTGGGGCACCGCTCACGCGGCGCTGTCCGTGCGGAGTGTTGTGGACGGTCCCTTCGCCGTCATCAACGCCGACGACTACTACGGACCGGAGGCCTTCCGGGAGATTTACACCTACCTCTCCGGCCACCCCGACGGGGCGCTTTACGAGTACGTCATGGTGGGGTATCTCCTCAAAAACACGGTGACGGAGAACGGCACCGTGGCCCGGGGCGTGTGTGAGGAGACGGCGGACCGCTTCCTCACCCAGGTCACCGAGCGCACCAAGATTGAAAAGGGCGAGCCCCCCCGCTTCACCGAGGACGACGGGAAGACGTGGACGGACCTGCCGGGGGATACCATTGTATCCATGAATATGTGGGGCTTCAACCGCAGCTTCCTGGACGAGGCGTGGAAGCGGTTTCCTGCCTTTTTAGACAAGGCCCTGGCGGAAAATCCCGCCAAGGCAGAGTATTTTCTGCCCACCGTGGTCAGTCAGCTGATTGACGAGGGAAAGGCCCGGGTGAAGGTGCTGCGCAGCGAGGACAAGTGGTACGGCGTCACCTACCGGGAGGACAAGCCCGCGGTCATGGCCGCCATCGCGGATAAGACGGCTTCCGGGCTCTATCCGGACGATCTCTGGGAGGTGGGGGCATGAGCCAGGCGGAACAGACCTTACAGGAGGTCCTGGGGGCCTTTGACTTCGGCGCTCCCGTAGTGGGTGCCGTCCGGTACGGCCAGGGACATATCAACGACACCTTCTGCGTACACACCCAACCGGAGGACGCCTGCTGCCGCCGCTTCATCCTCCAGCGTATGAGCGCTGCCGCCTTCAAGCGGCCGGACCAGCTGATGGAGAATATCATCGGCGTCACCGAGTACCTGGGCCGGCAGATTGAGGCCCGGCGCGGCGACCGGAGCCGGGAGGCCATGGAGGTCATCCGGCCAAAAAACGGGGAGGCCTATTACACCGACAGCCAGGGAGGCGCCTGGCGGCTCTACCCCTTTGTGGAGCATACCGTCTGCCACCAGGCGGCGGACACGCCGGAGCTCTTCGCCGCTTCCGGCCGGGCCTTCGGCCGCTTTCAGCAGCTTTTGAAGGATTACCCGGCGCAGAGGCTCCATGAGACCATCCCCAACTTCCACAACACCGAGGACCGGCTGAAAAAGTTCAAGGCCGCTGTGGAGGCGGACGGGCTGGGCCGGGCGGCGGAGTGCCGGCCGGAGATCGGCTTCGTTCTGGCCCGGGAGGCGGACTGCTCCGTGGCCCTGAGCGCCATGCGGGAGGGGAGGCTTCCCGTCCGCGTCACCCATAACGACACCAAGCTGAACAACGTCCTCATGGACGAGGCCACCGGAGAGGGGATCTGCATTATCGATCTGGACACCGTGATGCCGGGTCTTGTGATCTACGACTTTGGTGACTCTATCCGCTTTGGCGCCAACCACAGCGCCGAGGACGAGACCGACCTCGGCAAAGTCAGCCTGGACGTGAACCTCTTCGGCGTGTATACCGCCGCCTTTCTGGAGGGTGCCGGCGGTTCTCTGACGGATGCGGAGATCGAGTATCTCCCCTGGGGAGCCAAGCTGATGACCCTGGAGTGCGGGATGCGCTTCCTCACGGACTTCCTGGAGGGAGACACCTATTTTCACACCAGCCGGGAGCGGCAGAACCTGGACCGCTGCCGCACCCAGTTCAAGCTGGTGGCGGACATGGAGGCGCGCTGGGACGAGCTGCGGGCCATTGTGGACCGGTACCGCGGGAGCTGAGATACGGAATTGAAAACCACTGCGGGAGGGCGCCCTCCCGCAGGCGCTCTGCCCTGCAGAGCGCCGCGTCCGCACGGGAGGTGATCTGCAGATGGCGGAGATGAATATTCTGTTTGACGAGGAGCGGCTGCGCAAGCTGATTGCAAACCTCAATATCCTCACCGGCCTGCCGGCCAACATCCTGGACCCGGAGGGGCGGGACATCAACCTGTTCAAAGGCCACCCGCCCTTTTGCAGGATGCTCAACGACCTTCCGGAGGGGCACGAACGCTGTGTGGCCTGCGACCGGTGCAAAATCCAGCACTACACCGCGGAGAAGGGGTTTCAGTTTTACCGCTGCCACGCCGGGATCTGCGAGGCCATTATGCCCCTCTTTGACAAGAAACGGCCCCTGGCCTATCTGGCCTTTGGCTGCTATCTGGATGAGACTTCCATGGAGGAGCAGTGGGAGGTGACCCGGAGCCGCCTGGACTGGTATCCCGGCGGCGCGGATGCCCTGCGCCCCGCCTTCTTCCAGTTCCGGCAGTACAGCCAGCGGGAGCTGCGGGCCTACGCCGAGACGCTGGAGGCATTGTCCGCCTATATCCAGCTGAAGGGCATGATCCTCACAGCGGAGCAGACAGACCTGCAGAAGCTGGAGCTGTATCTGGATGGGCACTATATGGAAAAACTGTCTCTGGCCTCTGTCTCTCAGGAGCTGCGCATCGGCCGCACCAAGCTGTGCGCCCTGGCCAAGGAGCTCTCCGGCGGACACACGCTGTCATACCTTATCGCCCGGCGGCGCATCGACGAGGCCAAGCGGCTGCTGCTTCAAAGCGGCCTGCCCATCTCCGTGGTAGGGGAGATGGTGGGCATCAGCGACTATAATTATTTTTCCAAGGTCTTCCGTTCCGTCACCGGCAGTACACCCAGCGCTTTTCGGAAAAACGGCCTGAGCGGCAGGGGGATTTCCGGCTAATCGATTACGAAATCGTACGAACTTCCGCGGTTCGTACGATTTTCCTATAAAGCGGACTTTTTGCCCTATTATTCACAGAATGAACAAGTATAATTTAGATTACGGAAACGCCTTTGTGGATTATTTCCCACGGAGATACTCCGCAGCTGGGTTTTCCACATCATTTCATGAAAGAGGAGAATGAAGATGAAAAGATTTCTTGCGTTGCTGCTGGCTCTGGTCATGACAATGGCCCTGGTGGCCTGCGGCGGCAAAAACGACACCCCTTCCACTGACAACACCCCTCCCGCGCAGAACGATCCCGCCCCTGAGACACCCGCCGAGAAGGTTGACATCAACGTGATTGCCGCCCAGTACGGCCAGAACACTGGCGACTGGTGGGCCAACTTCGTGAAGGAGTTCAACAGCACTTACGAGAACATCAACCTGACCGTGGAGGTCGTCTCCTGGAACGACATCTACACCGTGGTCAACACCCGCATCTCCAACAATCAGGCCCCTGACATCCTGAATATCGACGTCTTTGCCGACTATCAGGCCGACGACCTGCTGCTGCCCGCCGAGGAGTTTGTCTCCGCTGAGACCTATGCCAAGATGTACCCCGCCTTCCTGGACCAGTCCGTGGTGGACGGCACCGTGTGGGCCATCCCCGACCTGGCCTCTGCCCGCGCCATGTACTACAATGTGGATATCCTGGAAGCCGCCGGCGTGGAAGTTCCCACCACCTGGGACGAGCTGAGGGATGCCTGCGCCAAGATCAAGGCCTATGACTCCAGCATCTATCCCTGGGGCATTGACATGACCACCGACGAGGGTCAGGCCGCCTTCGCCTATTATATCTGGAACAACGGCGGCGACTTCACCGACGCCAACGGCAACTGGACCCTGAATACCCCCGAGAACGTGGAGGCCATTGAGTACGCCATCAGCCTGGTGAAGGACGGCTACACCAACTCCGACCCTGCCACCGAGACCCGCTATGACCTGCAGGATCTGTTCGGTGCCGGGAAGCTTGCCATGATGATCGGACCCAACTCCATTCCCACTTACATCGCCGAGGGCGGCAGCACCATCAACTATGCCTTCGCCGCCATCCCCACCAACGGCGGCAACCCCTCTGTCTCCGCCGGCGTTATGGACCGCTTCATGTGCTTCGACAACGGTCACTCCGACGAGAAGATCGAGGCCATCAAGACCTTCTTCGACTACTTCTATGACGATGCCCGTTACTCTGACTGGGTGCTGATGGAGGGCTTCCTGCCCGCCACCTCCGCCGGCGGCGAGATCGTGGCCTCCTCCGATCCCAACATGGCCCCCTGGGTTGACATCGTGGGCTCCTGCAAGTTCTATCCCACCGCCAAGGCCGAGTGGGCCGACGTGAAGCAGGGCGTCATCAACGTGGAGCAGCAGGCCCTGCTGGGCGGCAACGTCCAGGAGCTGCTGGATAACCTCCAGGCTGAGATCGCCGGCTAAACCACGCCTAACACGCAAGTCCGAATACGTACTGCCGTGGGCCGGGCCTTTGGCCCGGCCCACGGCCTCCTTCAGCCGCTTTCAAAGCGCGGACACAACCCCGCGTTTTGAAAACGGCCGGAGGGGTCCGTGCGGGAGAAAATTTAGGGAGGTGTCCCCGTGAGCAAACTGACTGCGCCAAAGGCCGCCCCCGCGGGCAGCACGACAGCCCGCTCCGGCAAGAAGGTTTTCCGCAAAATCGAACCGTACATCTGGATCGCCCCCAGCGTCATCCTCATGGCCATCTTTATTGTGGTACCCATCTGCAAGGTGTTCCAGATGTCCATGAATCAGGTGACTAAAACCAACCAGCTCAAGGGCTTCAACAACTTTGAAAACTTCATCAAGGTGGTCAAGGCCCCCGCCTTTACCTTGGTGCTGAAAAACACCCTGGTGTGGACCATCGCCGTGGTTGTGCTGTCCACCGTGCTGGGCTTTATGCTGGCCCTGGTCCTGAACAACAAGTTCCGCGGCCGGAAGATCGCCCGGGCCATCGTGGTGTTCCCCTGGGCCACCACCCTGGTCATCCAGGCCAGCGCCTGGGGCTTCATCATCAATAAGGACTACGGCACGCTGAACACCCTGCTGATGAAGATCGGCCTGATCAGCCAGCCGGTGAACTGGACGCCCACCCCGGAGGCCTATTTCGCCTGGGAGATCGCCTGCGGCATCTTTGTCACCATCCCCTTCGTCACCTTCTGCGTCCTGTCGGGATTGCAGAGCATCGACACCTCCTATTATGAGGCCGCCACGGTGGACGGGGCAAACTACTGGCAGAAGCTGTTTAAAATCACCCTGCCGCTGGTGAAGTCCTCCCTCACGGTGTCCACGGTGCTGAACATCATCTACGTGTTCAACTCCTTCCCCATCATCTGGACCATGACCAAGGGCGACCCCGCCAACCGCACCGACACCCTGGTCACCTACCTCTACAAGCTGGCCTTCTACAACGGCAAGCAGGGCGAGGCCTCCGCCGTCTCGGTTATCGGCTTCCTCATCCTGCTGGTCTGCGCCAGCGTCTACATGATCTACACCCTGCGGAAAGGAGATGACGATTTATGAGCCAGCCCGTGAACACCGTGAAAAAGCCGGTTTCCATAAAGAAAACCATTCTGCGCGTCCTGCTCTACTTCGTCGTCCTGGACGTGTGCGTCATCACCCTGTACCCCTACTTCGCCATGCTGTGCACCGCCCTGAAAAACCGGGTTGAGATTTTCTCCGGCGACAACATCCTGCCGGTGACGGCCCTGTGGTCCAACTTCATCGACATCTGGAGCCGGGCCCCCATGGCCAAGTACATGCTCAATTCCATCCTGATCGCCGGCGGCTCCACCATCATTGCCATGCTCTGCGGCATTCCCGCCGCCTATGCCCTGGCCCGGATGAAGTTCAAGGGACAGACCGCTTTCCTGGGCGTCATCATCGTCTCGCAGATGTTCGCCCCGGTGGTGCTGCTGATCGGTATTTACAAGGTTATGCTGAGCATGGGCCTGACGGACAGCATCCTGGGACTGATTTTCATCAACGCCGCCTTCAACCAGGCCTTTACCGTCTGGTTGCTGCGGGGCACCTTCATGGGTATCTCCGCGGAGATGGAGCAGGCCGCCACCATCGACGGCTGTACCCGGGTCCAGTCCATGATGAAGGTTCTGCTGCCTGTGGCGGCCCCCGGCATCGTTACTACGCTGATCTTCATCTTCATCAACGCCTGGAATGAGTACACCGTGGCCCTGTGCCTGATTTCCACCGATATCCTCAAGCCGCTGACTGTTGGCATCAACACCTTCAACGGCTATAACATCATCGAGTGGCAGTATCTCTTCGCCGCATCCATCTTCGCCATTATCCCCGTGGTCATCCTCTTTATGTGCATCGAGAAGAACCTGGTCAGCGGTCTGGCCTCTGGCGGCGTGAAGGGATAACGGCCCCGCGTATTCAGAAAAAACTGGTGAATTCCATCTGGAGTGTGGTATACCATATATTAACGGTGATCCATATCCTGCCGGAGTACGCCAAACAGGACTTTTGGAAAGGGAGAGCATACCATGAGAATTTACTGCGAGAAGGACTACGACGCCATGAGCCGCCGGGCGGCAAACCTCATCTCTGCCGAGGTAATTCGCCGTCCGGACTGTGTGCTGGGCCTGGCCACCGGCTCTACGCCGGTGGGGACGTACCGGCAGCTGGTCGCCTGGCACCAGCGGGGCGATTTCAGCTTTAAAGAGGTCCGCTCTGTGAATCTGGACGAGTACAAGGGGCTGGCCCCCGACCATGACCAGAGCTATCGCTATTTTATGCAGGAGCATTTCTTTGACCATATCGACATCTGTCCGGAGAACACCTGGGTGCCCGACGGTTTGGCAGAGGATGCAGCGGCAGAATGCGCCAGATACGACGAGCGCATCCGCTCTCTGGGCTATGCGGACCTGCAGCTTTTGGGGGTGGGCCGGAACGGCCACATCGGCTTCAATGAGCCCGGTGAGGATTTTATGAAGGCGACCCACGTGGTGGACCTGGCGGAGAGCACCATCGATGCCAACGCCCGGTTCTTTGCCACCCGGGACGAGGTGCCCAAGCAGGCCTTTACCATGGGCATCGGCTGCATCATGGCAGCCCGCCGGGTGTTGCTGCTGGCTAGCGGCGCCGACAAGGCAGATGCCATTTACAACGCTGTCTGTGGGCCCATCACGCCCCGTTGCCCCGGCTCCATTCTCCAGCTCCATAACGATGTGGTGCTGGTGGGCGATGAAGCCGCCCTCAGCAAGCTGATTGAGGCGGGAGTATGCGTATGCGGATAACCGGCGGCCAGGTCTTCGACCTGGAACGGGGATTCATTGCCCGGGATGTCTGTACGGACGGCGGGCTGGTCGCTCAGGCCAGCGGCGGCGGTGAAACGCTGGACGCTGCCGGATGCTATGTGATCCCCGGTCTGGTGGATGTTCATTTCCACGGCTGCGTGGGGGAGGATTTCAGCGATGCCACCCCAGAGGGGCTCCAGCGCATTGCGGACTTTGAGCTTTCCCAGGGCGTGACCTATATCTGCCCCGCCGGTATGACATTGCCGGAGGACCAGCTGACAGCCATCTGCAAAAACACCGCCGCCCACCGCAGGCACAACACCGGCGGCGCGGAGGTGGTGGGCGCCCATCTGGAGGGGCCATTCCTGTGCATGGCCAAAAAGGGTGCCCAGAACGGGGACTTCCTCCATGACCCGGACGTTCCCATGCTGGAGCGCCTCCAGGCGGCGGCGGAGGGGTGCGTGAAGCTGGTGACTGTGGCCCCCGAACAGCCCGGCTCCGTTGCGTTCATCAAGGCCGCCAGGGAGATGGACATTCACGTTTCCGTGGGACACACTGTGGCGGACTACAGCACAGCCAAGGCCGCCTTTGAGGCGGGGGCGGACCACGCCACCCATCTCTTCAACGCCATGCCGCCCCTGGCCCATCGGGACCCCGGCGTTATCGGCGCGGCATACGAGGTTCCCGGTGTTCAGCCAGAGCTGATCTGCGACGGCATCCACATCCACCCGGCGGTGGTTCGCCTGACTTTTGACCTGTTCGGCAAAGAGCGAATGATCATCATCTCCGACTCCCTCCGGGCTACGGGTATGCCTGACGGCGAATACCCCTTTGGCGGCCAGATGATCGAGGTCCACGGAAGCCGGGCCACCATTCTGGGTCATCCGGAGACGCTGGCGGGCTCCGTCACCAGCCTCATGGGCTGTCTGCGGCAGGCGGCCGCCTTCGGTATTCCCCTGGCGGACGCGGTACGGGCCTGCACCTACAACCCGGCCCGGTCTATCGGCATTGAGGACAGAGCGGGTACCTTGGATGTTGGCAAGGAGGCCAGCCTTGTTCTGCTGAATCAGGCGGACCTGTCCATCCGGACCGTCGTGTTTAAGGGCCAGGTGGTGAAGGGTTGAGCGCCCTTGCTTTTCCGTTGGATTTGGCGGGATTTTTCGCCTTTCCATAAATAAACCAGGGCCGCGGGCTGCTCCACTTCCACAGCCCCCGGTACCAAACAAAAGGAGGAAAATCCGCAGCGGCTTGCGGTGCGGCAGTGTGGAGACCTGCCGTAAAGTCCTCGGGGCCGCGCGTCCCGGGACGAGGTGGAGAGGGCGGAGGCCGCTCCATCAAAGCCGAAGTGTATGGCAACTCTGAACCTGAAGAACATCAAGAAGGTCTACCCCCACAGCGGCGATCAGAAAAAGGCCAAGAAGAAGGCCGGCGAGCCCGAGAAGAAGGTGAACCTGCAGGTGACCGACGAGGGCGTTGTGGCCGTGCAGGAGTTCAGTCTGGACATTGCCGACAAGGAGTTCATCGTTTTGGTCGGCCCCTCCGGCTGCGGCAAGTCCACCACCCTGCGGATGGTGGCCGGCCTGGAGGAGA
>NZ_CAJULS010000087.1 GCF_910587525.1 uncultured Oscillibacter sp.
CGCAGAATTTTTAGTATCCTTACTGCTCTGGCCCTGTGCCTGTCCTTGCTCCCGGGGACGGCGTTTGCGGCGGGGACACCAACCAGGACGGGGACGCTTAATCTAAGAGAGTTCTCAGCCAGCACAGATAAGACCGAAGATGAGGGCTGGAACTGGGAGATTACCGGACCCAAAAGCGGCACTCTGACATTGACAAACTGCTACATTCAATCCGATACGAAAGACGTTATTGTATTTCCGGCATACTTTACATTAACGATCATCCTGGTAGGAGACAATATCCTGGAGACCACTGCAACTCTGGGCGACCTCGACCCCATGGTCCATGGGATAGACGGGGATGGCCAGGCCATAGAAAATGAGGTCTGCCAGATTATTCAGGGAGAGGGCACGCTTCAAATCACTGGCAAGGGCACAGGATATGGTTTTGGAGGAGAAGATCTAACCGTTCAGTCAGGAACGATTACATCAGATGTCGGGTTCTGCAAAATAACGAACGAGTTTACAATGACCGGGGGGGCTGTAACCGCTTCGGGAGCGGATTATGGGCTTTATATCGTTGAGGGACCAGTCAATGTCTCCGGCGGTAAGCTGGACCTGCAAGGGACATCCTGCGGCATTTTCGTTTCTGGAATACCCAACTATGGAGCGGTAAGCGTCAACATATCCGGCGGAACGGTAAAAGCCGTCGGCAAATCAACTGCCGGTATTTTTGTTCAGCCGAATGAGGATAACTATGACCCAGATACAAGTCCCCAGGCGATCCATATCACTGGCGGCAGCTTAACAGCAGGCGGGGGTGTTGCGGGCCTTTATGCGCGGGATGTTAATGTTACCGGCGGTTCTGTGGCCGGAAACGGGGGACAGGCGGGCCTTTACGCAACAGAAGGTCTCAGCATCAGCGGCTCCAAAACATATGTCGAATGGCACGGCGCCAGCCTTCTGGATGTTTATGGGAAAACCGAAACCGCCATTACCGGCGGCGTGATAAAGGCGGACAAGGTTTCAGAGGCTGTCGTACCGGAAAACGCAATCTTGTTTGCCGGCCTGGAGGGCCAAATCTACGGAAACGCCGCCCTCGCCCAAGAGCTGACGATTCCGTCAGGCTCGACGCTGACTCTTTCCGAGGGTTCGTCTCTGACAATCGAACCGGGCGGCAAACTCGTCAACGATGGCGTTGTAGCCATAAAGCTGGGAACGGGCAGCGGCGGCGAGGGCATTTCGACTCTCATTGAGGGCCTGAAGCTCACCGGCGAAGGCACCGTGAAGGTACTAAAAGAGGATGCGGATGGCAACAAAGTTACGGAAACCTACTCCAATGAGGGCAAGCGATTGCTGGAACCGGCAGGTACGCTGGATTTCAGCGACCCGGACGGCCTTCCCGCAGACGGCGCGGACAAGGGCTACAGCTGGGACGCGGAGACGAACACCCTGACCCTCCAGGAGGGCTTCAACGCGGAGAAGGTGACACTCCCGGACGACGCGGTGACCATCGTGACGGAGGGGGAGAGTACCATTGGAGAGCTGGCCGTCAGCGGCGGCAACCCCCAGAAGACGGCGCTGACCCTCTCCGGCACGGGCAAGCTGACAGTGCAGGAGCTTATTAACATCAGCGGCAATAATAACCTCAGCCTGACGGTAGCTGCGGACGCGCGGGTGGAGGCGCTGGGCGGCGTCAACGTCAGCTCAAGCGGCGGGGTGGACGCCGTTGTCACGGTATATGGGAAGCTGACCGCGCGGCAGGCGGGCGACAGTTCCGCCGGCGTATACACTGGAAAGGTTTTCGTAGGCCCCTCCGGCGAGCTGGAGGTCTTCGGGCAAACGGGCGTACAGCTAAGCGGCGCGGGCGGCAGCTTTAACAAAGCGTTTGAGCTTTCCACCGGCGGACGCTTTACGGGAAACTGCACAAATTATATTGTCTATGTCAGCCAGGCTTCCGGCGCGGCGTTTGAGGAGAGCCTCAAAGGGGAAGAAGCCATCTCTATCCCCAACGGCTATCTGCCCTCGGACCTCCATCTGGGATTTTATGACGGCAGGACCATCCTTGCCATTCCGGGCAACGGGCCGTTCAACATCAGCTCCGGCAACGTGCCCCAGCCGGAGCCCCCGAAGCCCTCGGAACCGTCAGGACCCTCAACCCCCTCAGAACCCTCGCAGCCCTCGCACTCCCCGCACTCCTCGGGCGGCGGCTGGAACTCCAGCGCCTACGCCATTACGGTGGAGGAGTCGGAGCATGGCAAAGTAACCTCCGACCGCACCAGAGCCAGCAGCGGCAGCACCGTCACCCTGACCGCCTCCCCGGACAGCGGCTGCGGGCTGGATGCTCTGACCGTCACCAGCAGCCAGGGGAACGGGATCAAGCTGACGGCCCAGGGCGGAGGCAAATACACCTTCACCATGCCCGGCAGCGCCGTAACGGTAAAGGCGGCCTTCGCGCCCCTTCCAGACGGCACGGAAGGGCCCTGTGACGGAGGAGTGGATTGCCCCTCCCGCAGGTTCACCGATCTTGGCCCCGTGGGAACCTGGTATCATGAAGCGGTGGACTATGTTCTGCGGAACGGTCTGATGAACGGTTACGGCAACGGGACCTTTGGGCCGAATGATAACCTTACCCGCGCCCAATTTGTTCAGATCCTCTTTAACAGGGAGGGCAGGCCGCTTGTCAATTATCTGTTGCAGTACCGTGACGTGGCAGACGGCGCATGGTACACCGAGGCGATCCGCTGGGCCACCAGCCAGGGAATCATTTGCGGCTATGGCAACGGAATGTTCGGCCCCAATGACAACATCACCCGTGAACAGCTGGCCGTCATGCTGTGGCGGTATGCGGGAAGTCCGGCCGCCACGGATAAGGAACTGCATTTCCCTGACGCGGACAAGGCCGGCGGCTACGCGCTGGAGGCCCTGTGCTGGGCTGTGGAGAAGGGCGTCATGAACGGCTATGGCGACGGGCGGTTAGGCCCCCAGGGACTGGCAACACGGGCGCAGGTGGCGCAGATGTTGAAGAATTTTCTGACAAGATGATATCTGAGTAGATGTGAAATGCAGACCGTTCGCTCTGATTGTGGCAGACGGTCTGCATTTTGAAATTTACCCTTGACAAGGGCTCTCTGAGGACAACATCAGCGGCAAACTGTCGGATGAACGGTTTATGAAACTGTCAAAGGGATATGACACAGAACAGGCCGACTTGCAGGAAGAAATGACAAGGCTACAGGAGCATATCCAGCAGGCAGAAAAACAGAGTGTCAATGTTGACCGTTTCCTCTCCATTGTGAAGAAGTACACCAACCTAACAGAGCTTACACCTGAAATACTGCATGAGTTTGTGGATAGGATAATTGTTCATGCCCCAGACAAAAGCAGCGGGCGGCGTTTACAGGAAATCGAGATTATCTACAATCACATCGGAACATTCGACCATTCAAAGGTCACTTTATGGAAAGGAAAAGCGGTATAGCACCAAAAATGCCATACCGCAAATCCTTACTTAAAAAACCATTACTGGGGTTTTCCATGTTTTCTTATGGCAACGCCCTTAAGCGGACGCCTCTTTTGAGTAACGGGATTATCGCAGATTGTTCTTGTTGCTGAAATAGCTCCGAGTCTCCATAGCCACCACTCCAGAGAGGGCAAAGAGACCGATGAAGTTGGGGATGGCCATGAGGCCGTTAAAGGTGTCCGCCACATCCCACACGAACTCCAGGGGGGACACGCAGCCGATGACCACCACCAAAATGAAGATTACCTGGAACACCCGGACAGCTCTGTGGCCGAAGAGGTACTGGACACAGCGGGTTCCGTATAGAGACCAACCCAGGACGGTGGAGAAGGCGAAGAGCGCCAGCGCGATAGCCACAAACAGAGCCGCGAACTTGCCGCCGAATACCGTGGCCAGGGCAGCGGTGATCAGCTCGCTGCCGGGCTTTACGCCGAAGTCGATGGCCACGCCGCTGCAGATGATGGTCAGGGCGGTGAGGGTGCAAATGACGATGGTGTCCACAAAGACCTCAAAGATGCCGTACAGGCCCTGGTTCACGGGACCCTTGGTGTCCGCCGCTGCGTGGGCGATAGCCGCGGATCCAAGGCCCGCCTCATTGGAGAAGGCGCTGCGCCGCAGGCCCCAGATAATAGTCTGCTTCAGGACGATGCCAGTGGTGGCGCCGAACATGGCCTGGGGCGTAAAGGCGGTGGAAAAAATCTTTCCAAAGGCACCGCCGATGCCCGTCCAGTGGACGCAGATGACGATCACGGTGAAGAGAATGTAGAAAATGCTCATAAAGGGGATGAGTTTCTCCGTGACCGCACCGATACGCTTGATGCCGCCCAGCAGGATCACCGCCACCAGAATGGCCAGCAGGATGCCCATGATCCACTTGAGGGCCAGTTCCATGCCGGAGGAGACCTCCGTGAAGGCAGCGCAGGCGCCGATCACGGAGCCGGTGATGCTGTTCACTTGGGACATATTGCCGATGCCGAAGGAGGCCAGAGAGGCGAAGATGGCAAACAGTGCTGCCAGCCACTTCCAATTTCTGCCTAGGCCCTTGGAAATATAGTACATGGGGCCGCCGACCCAGTCGCCCTTGTCGTCGCGCTCACGGTACTTGATGGCCAGGACGATCTCAGAGTATTTGATCACCATACCCACCAGAGCGGCCAGCCACAGCCAGAACACGGCGCCGTAGCCGCCCATAGCAATGGCCTGGGAGGTGCCCACAATGTTGCCGGTGCCCACAGTGGCAGCCAGAGCGGTGGTCACGGCCTGAAGGGGCGTCACCGCGCCCTCGCCGGCTTTCTGCCTTTGGAACATTTTGCCTACTGTGTTCTTCATGGCGTGGCCGAAGTGCACGAACTGCACGCCGCCGTTGCGGATGGTCAGAAACAGACCGCCCAGAATGGCGCAGGGAAGAAAGGTGTACATCCAGGCGAAGTCGTTCAGCGGTCCCTTAAAAAAATCCAAAATCATATTCAAGGCTTCCATAAATTCCCTCCATAATGCCCGCAGGCGTAAATTTGAACGGCAAAAAAGAAGAGCCGTACACGCGGCTCCAACAAACAGCAGACATTCCGCCGGGCACACACTCCCGCCGGAAACGTCCTCTGTCCTTTTACCTGAGAGATTCGGCAGTTGCCCGCCTTGCACCTTCGGTACCCAATCGCTTGGGATTCTCCAGAGCCACATCCGTTTCTGGTCCTCATCCGGTCCTCCGGATGCCTGAGAGTGTTACTCCTTCGGCAGGCAGACGCCATTTTCCCAGAAACTTCCTATGCCGTTTTTCAATTGTGGTACTACCTTAACATGATATGTCCCGCTTGTCAATTGCGTTTTCCTACAAAATGTCCGTTTAGCAAAGACGTATATTCCTGCTATATGGACAAGAAAATCCGTCCGCAGAAGCGGACGGATTCATTATTCTGATAAACCAGGGTAAATTACAGCTGCCGCACAGATACCACGCCGGGGATGGAACGGGCCTGGTCCATCAGGTCCTCCTGGTGGGTGCCCTTCCGCAGCCGCAGAGTGAAGAGGGCGCAGGCATTGTGCTTTTCGGTGCTGTCGGAACGAATGATGCCCATGTTCAGGATTTTCATATCCGTTTCCCGGAAGAGGCGAAGCAACTCCTCAACGCAGGATTTGTCAGTGTGCTCTATGTAAAGATTGACCTCCGGCGCATTTTTCAGCATCCGGTATTCCAGACGGGAGAAGAACAGTTCTGCCACCAGGATCAGCGCTGTGGCGAAGAGGCCGCCCTCATAGAAGCCGCCGCCCAGAGTCAAGCCGATGATGGCGGCAACCCACAGGCCTGCCGCAGTGGTCAGCCCTTTGACCCGCTGGCGGCGGGTGACGATGATGGTGCCTGCGCCGATAAAGCCGATGCCGGCCACCACCTGGGCGCCCAGACGGGCCATGTCGGTGTACTGTCCCAAGCAGAGATAGAGGTATTGGCTGGTGAGAGTGGTCATGGCCGCGCCCAGGCAGATCAGAATATGGGTGCGGAAGCCGGCGGGACGGCGTTTGAATTCCCGCTCGATGCCGATAACGCCGCCGCAGATCACGGCCAGCAGCATCCGGGTGGTCACGGCCAGCAGCGTCACTTCCCGCAGATTGTCAAAAATCGGTAGCATACTCCTCACCCCTTTCCTTAAATGTCATGGACCACATAGACGTCTTCCATCTCAGAGATGGAAGCCAGCAGTTTGGCGTGACTGCCCTTGTGGTGCATCCGAAGGGCAAAAATGGCGTTGGGATGGTGGGATATGCTCTCCTGGCCGTGGTCCACCTCCGCCTCGTAGATCTGCACATCCTGCGATTTAATGCGGTTGATGATCTCACTCACATTATCCAGGCTCCGGAATTCCACATAGATGTTCATGTTCCGGGCATTTTCGATAATCAGCAGCTCCAGGGGAGTGAGAACGTGGACAGAGAGGAAGATCATCAGAAATGCCATAGCCACGCACTCGTAAAAACCGGCGCCAATGGCCAGGCCCATGCAGGCGGAGGCCCAGAGGCCCGCCGCGGTAGTCAGACCCTTGACCTCCTGCCGGCCAGTGACAATGATGGTGCCGGCGCCCAAGAATCCGATGCCGTTGATGACCTGCGCACCGAAACGGCTGACGTCTGTGCGGATGCCCACCTCTGCTGCCAGGGATGCCCAGTCATGGCCCAGCATATAGTACTCATACTGGCTCAGCAGCATGGTCAGCGCCGCGCCCAGGCACACCAGCATGTATGTACGAAAGCCCGCCGGGCGTCCCTTCCGGCCGCGTTCCAGGCCGATCATTCCGCCAAACAGCATGGCCAGCGTCAGCCGCAGCATTACGGACGGCATATTTAATTGCCGCAGGCAGTCCAATGCCTCGATCACAAAAAACAGCCTCCTTTACAGCTTCCGGCAGACCGGGGAATAAGAGAGGAAGAACCGGCCATTGCCGCTTCTTCCCCAATCATATATCTTTTCCGCTCAGGATACCGGGAAAAAGGTGAAAACGTTTGCGCTTTTATATCTCTCATTTTATTATTTATATTTACCATATCCGCCTGTAGATTGTCAATCTTGTCTGCGGCATTTGTGAAAAATTCGGATATTTTAATAAAAAAACTCTAAAATTTTAGCCGTTTTTTCAAACGAGATTTTTTGATGCCTTGCAGATAGCCGGCGCTTGATTTGATTATCTGCTTTTTTTGCCTGAAAAAATAATGATATTTGGAAAAAATTTTACAGTTATTAGTATCGCAAACGTTGACATAAAGGGAGCGGATATTTTTTACACTGACGGGAACGTTCTCAACAAAGGGTACTTGACAAATACCCGGAGGGGGTATATGATAAAAATACCCCATGGGGGTATATTTGGAGCGGAGGCACGGCAATGGAATCTCAAAACTGCGACTGCCATAAGACAAAGACGCGTTCTCCGGAGGAATATAAGTGTCTGATTCACCGGCTCAACCGGATCGAAGGCCAGATCCGGGGAATCCGGGGAATGGTGGAAAAGAGCGCCTATTGTCCGGACATCCTGGCCCAGGTGGCCGCCGCCAACGCGGCGCTGAACGCTTTCAGCCGGGAGTTGCTGGCGGAGCACATCCGCACCTGTGTGGCCCGGGATGTACGGGAGGGCAGGGAGGAGACTCTGGACGAGCTGGTGGCCACGATCCAAAAGCTGATGAAGTGACAGAACTTACATGCGGCGTATGCCGGAATGGCATGTGCGGGGAGGAATTATGGAACAATATAATATTAATGGTATGAGCTGTGCCGCCTGCTCTGCCCGGGTGGAAAAGGCGGTCTCCAAGGTGCCGGGTGTCACGTCCTGCTCCGTGAGCCTTTTAACGAACTCCATGGGTGTAGAGGGCAGCGCCTCCGCCGGGGAGATTATCCGGGCGGTGGAGGAGGCGGGGTACGGCGCCTCACCCAAGGGCGCGGGCAGGCAGGCCGTCTCCCCCTCGGAGACGGAGGAGGCCCTGCGGGATCATGAGACCCCGGTTTTAAAACGCCGGCTGATCTGGTCTTTGAGTTTTCTACTGGTTCTGATGTATTTCTCCATGGGGCATATGATGTGGAACTGGCCGGTTCCGGCGTTTTTCCATGGGAATCATGTGGCTATGGGGCTTTTGCAGATGCTTTTGACTGTGGCGGTCATGGTTATCAACCAGAAGTTTTTTGTCAGTGGCTTCAAGAGCCTGTGGCACAGGGCTCCGAACATGGACACCCTGGTGGCCCTGGGTTCTGCGGCGGCCTTTGTCTACAGCACTTACGCTCTGTTTGCCATGACAGACGCCCAGGTGCGGGGAGATATGGCCGCGGTGATGGACTACATGATGGAGTTTTACTTCGAGTCCGCTGCTATGATCCTGGCCCTGATTACCGTGGGCAAGATGCTGGAGGCCCGGTCCAAGGGCCGGACCACCGATGCCCTGAAGGGGCTGATGAAGCTGGCCCCCAAGACCGCCGTGGTGGAGCGGGATGGACAGGAGACGGAAATTCCCGTTGAACAGGTGCGCAGGGATGATATTTTCGTCGTCCGTCCCGGTGAGAATATCCCGGTAGACGGCGTGGTGGTTGAGGGCGCAAGCGCTGTCAGCGAAGCCGCATTGACGGGCGAGAGCGTCCCGGTGGATAAGTCCCGGGGGGACAGCGTGTCCGCCGCTACGGTGAACCAATCCGGCTTTCTCAAGTGCCGGGCCACCCGGGTGGGGGAGGACACTACACTCTCCCAGATTATCCAGATGGTCAGCGATGCGGCGGCCACCAAGGCCCCCATTGCCAAGATCGCCGATCGGGTCTCCGGCGTGTTTGTTCCGGCGGTTATCACCATTGCAGCCGTTACTACCGTTGTCTGGCTGCTGCTGGGAGAGAGCGTGGGTTTCTCCCTGGCCAGGGGGATCTCTGTGCTGGTAATCTCCTGTCCCTGCGCTTTGGGCCTGGCCACCCCGGTGGCTATCATGGTGGGCAACGGCATGGGGGCCAGAAACGGCATTCTCTTTAAGACCGCCGCGTCTCTGGAGACTGCGGGGCGGACAGAGATCGTAGCGCTGGACAAAACCGGCACCATCACCCAGGGAGAGCCCCGGGTGACGGACATCCTTCCGGCAGAGGGACTGAGCGAGGCAGAGCTGCTGAGACTTGCCGGTGCGCTGGAGTGGAAGAGTGAACATCCCCTGGCCAAAGCCATCCTGGAAAAGGCCCGGGAGGAGGGGCTCCCGGCGGAGGAGGTTACGGATTTCCAGGCCCTGCCGGGGAACGGCCTCACCGCACGGTGGGGCGGCGCTGTGCTCAGCGGCGGCAATCTTGGCTTTATCAGCGCCCGGGCCGCCGTGCCCCAGGAATTTCAGGCTAGGGCTGAAGCCCTGGCCGCCCAGGGCAGAACGCCGCTGTTTTTCAGCCGGGACGGCGAACTTTTGGGTATCATCGCTGTGGCGGACGTTATTAAGGAGGACAGTCCCCAGGCAGTGCGGGAGCTGCGGAATATGGGCATCCGGGTGGTGATGCTCACCGGCGACAACCAGCGGACCGCCGACGCCATCGGCGCCCAGGCCGGGGTGGACGAGGTCATCGCCGGGGTTCTGCCTGACGGCAAGGAGAGCGTGATCCGGAGCTTGAAAAAGCAGGGGAGGGTAGCTATGGTGGGCGACGGCATCAACGACGCCCCGGCCCTGACCCGGGCGGACACCGGCATTGCCATCGGCGCGGGAACGGACGTGGCCATTGACGCGGCGGACGTAGTGCTGATGAAGAGCCGACTCTCCGACGTGCCTGCCGCCATCCGGCTGAGCCGGGCCACCCTGCGGAATATCCATCAGAATCTCTTTTGGGCGTTTTTCTACAACACAATCGGTATTCCCCTGGCAGCAGGGCTTTTCATTCCCCTGGGGCTGACGCTGAACCCCATGTTTGGCGCGGCGGCCATGAGCCTCTCCAGTTTCTGTGTGGTCTCCAACGCCCTGCGGCTGAATCTCTTTGACATTCGGGACGCGGGCCGGGATAAAAAATTCAAAGTAAGACACAAGGAGGAAGCGAAAACCATGGAAAAGACAATGAAAATTGAGGGTATGATGTGCGGACACTGCGAGGCCCGGGTAAAAAAGGCCCTGGAGGCTCTGCCGGAGGTGGCGGAGGCCAACGTCAGCCACGAGAGCGGCACCGCTGTAGTGACGCTGTCCGGTGAGATCTCCGACGCGGCGCTGAAAAAGGCCGTGGAGGATCAGGATTACCAGGTCACCGGGATTCAGTGATTTTGCGGAAAAAGACTGGAGA
Organism: uncultured Oscillibacter sp.; assembly: GCF_910587525.1. GTDB lineage: Bacteria > Bacillota > Clostridia > Oscillospirales > Oscillospiraceae > Oscillibacter. The sequence goes on from NZ_CAJULS010000087.1 coordinate 10,260, forward strand.
AATCCGGTCTTTTCCATTTTCTCTTGTAAAATGCAGCGTTGTGTGTTATAGTCAACACACTGGATAAAGAATTATTTTGATTCTTTATCAGATCATTGGCGCGGGGGCCGATGCTGGCCGCAGAGCGGTTCCTGTGCTTCATAGTGTTATGGGCACGGACAAGGTCCGTCCGGCAGAACTTCGGCCCGCTGGCTGAAAAATCAGCAGATTCCGGATTTTGGGGTGTGTTGGCCATAAAGTAACGAAAGAGTAAGAA
>NZ_CAJULS010000088.1 GCF_910587525.1 uncultured Oscillibacter sp.
GACAAGCAAGCTCCACTCTGTCCCCGCCTGTCAGGCCATCGTGAAAAAAGCAGCCGCCAGGCGGCTGGGAAACGCCTATGGCTGTGAGACCCTGCCGGAGACCGGCAGCCGGTATCAAATTCAGTTCGCCATCATCAAGGACACGGCCACGCTGTATCTGGACACCTCCGGCGAAGGGCTCTACAAGCGGGGCTATCGGGCGCAAAACATGGGGGCGCCCCTGCGGGAGACCCTGGCGGCCGCCTTGGTGACCCTCTCCCGCTACCGGGGAAAGGACCCCTTCTGCGACCCCTTTTGCGGCAGCGGCACCATCCCCATTGAGGCGGCGCTGATCGCCAAAAACCGTGCCCCGGGCCTGGACCGGTCCTTTGCCGCCCAGCGGTGGAAGAACATGAACAGTTGTCTGTGGCTGGAGGCGGCGGACGAGGCCCAGGACAAGGAGTTCCTCGGAACCTACGACATCTGGGGCGGAGACATCGATCCTGCCGCCGTGGAGCTGGCCCGCCACAACGCGGTTTTGGCCGGGGTGGAGGACTGCGTCCGTTTTGAGGCGGCGGACGCCGGAAAATTTCACCGGGACAGCGAGTACGGCCAGCTGGTCACCAATCCGCCTTACGGCGAGCGGCTGATGGAAAAGAAAGAAGCCGAGGCGCTGTACCGCAGCTTTGGCCAGGCCCACCGCGGCCTGCCGCCCAAGTGGCGGACGGTGGTACTGTCCTCCCACACGGAGTTCGAGCGGTGTTTTGGCCGCCCTGCCGACAAAAAGCGGAAGCTGTACAACGGAATGCTGAAATGCGACGCCTTTCTATACGGAAGGTAATTCTTCGACAGAACAATACAAAAAATCATCAATGAGAGGGGGCCCGCCTATGCGCCATGTCTTTATCATCAATCCACGGGCCGGGAAAAAGGATCAGACCGCCCGCATTTACGAGATGGCAGACCGCCTGCGCGCCCTTCATGGGCTTGACTGCGCCTGCATGCTGACGGACCGCCCCGGCGGCGCGGCAGAAATGGCCCGCCGTTTGGCGGAGAGCGGAGAAGAACTGCGGATCTATGCCTGCGGCGGGGATGGCACCATCTCCGAGGCGGCCAACGGTCTTGCGGGTTTTCCCAACGCCGCCATGACCTGCATTCCCGCCGGCACGGGCAACGACTTTTTGAAGAATTTCGGACCGGACATGGAGAAGTTCCGGGACGCGGAGAACCTGTGGGACGGCCCTGTGTTTCCCCTGGACCTGATTGACTGCAACGGGCGGTACTGCCTGACCATCGCCTGCAGCGGCATTGACGCCCAGGTGGCGGAGGGCGTCCACCTGTACAGCCGTTCTCCTTTACTAAACGGGCGTGGCAGCTATCTGGCCTCGGTGGCCGCCAACTTTCTCCTGCGCCCCATCGGGTACCACTGGACCGTCACACTGGACGGCGAAACCACGGAGGGGGACTATGCCCTGGTATCCGTGTGCAACGGCCGCCACTATGGCGGCGGCTCCACCCCGGTGCCTGAGGCCCGGATGGACGATGGGGTGTTGAATACCATTCTGATCCGCAAAATCAGCAAGGCAGCTTTCGTCCGGCTGTTCTCCGTCTACTCCGCCGGGAATTACCGGCAGCTTCCCCATATTGCCCGGTCTGTGACAGCCCGGGAAATCCGCATTCAGTCAAATAACGAGGAGATCGTCACCTGTCTGGACGGGGAGTGCTTCCGGAGCCGGGAGGTGGTCCTGCGCCTGGCGGATAAACGGGTGAATTTTTTCGCCCCCCCGGGCTGCGACCCAAATGCCACGGCGCGCCCCTAAACCGTCTTGGAATTTTCTGCATTTTTTGGAAATTCACAAAATCTTCATAGATACCCCCTTTACAAACAGGGACGATTGCGCTATGATAACACCGTTAGCACTCAGAGGACAAGAGTGCTAACGGTGCGATTTGTTTTTTCAAATTTTTAATATTATAAGGAGGAACCCGACATGAAACTCACCCCGCTTGCAGACCGCGTCATCTTGAAGATGGTGGAGGCCGAGGAGACCACCAAGGGCGGCATCATCCTCACCGGCTCCGCCAAGGAGAAACCCTCCGTGGCAGAGGTTATCTACGTAGGCCCCGGCGGCACCGTGGACGGCAAGGAAGTCACCATGACCGTGAAGCCCGGCGACAAGGTCATTACCAGCCAGTACGCCGGCACCAAAGTCACCCTGGAGGAAGTCGAGTACGTGGTCGTCCGCCAGAACGACATTCTGGCAATTGTTGAATAAAGAGAGGCCTGCGTCCCCCTCACGCTCCGCCGGGCAAACCCGGCTCACCTGCCCCCTCACCAGTGGCGTTAGTCCGCTGGTGAGGGCGTCCCGAGGACGCGCAGGCCGGGGTATTTTCGCCACGCACACGTGCTGACGAAAATAATTGAAATTTATCTTTTGCCTCCGGCAAAAGAACCGGGAAATCCCCGGGTTTTCCCGCCCTTTCCTTTTTTCCGCTCACTTTAATTTTTAACTTCTATTGGAGGTAATGCGATTATGTCTAAGCTCATCAAGCGCGGCGACGAGGCCCGCAAGGCTCTGGAAGCCGGCGTCAATTCCCTGGCCGATACCGTCAAAATCACCCTGGGGCCCAAGGGCCGCAACGTGGTGCTTGACAAGAAGTACGGCTCTCCCCTCATCACCAACGACGGCGTCACCATCGCCAAGGAGATCGAACTGGACGATCCCTTTGAGAACATGGGCGCCCAGCTGGTGAAGGAGGTCTCCACCAAGACCAACGACGTGGCCGGCGACGGCACCACCACCGCCACTCTGCTGGCCCAGGCCATGATTCATGAGGGCCTGAAGAACCTGGCCGCCGGCGCCAACCCCATCGTTGTGAAGAAGGGCATGGCCAAGGCCGTGGAGGCCGCTGTCGCCGAGGTCAAGAAGCAGTCCAAGAGCGTGGACGGCTCCAAGGACATCGCCCGCGTGGGCGCCGTCTCCTCCGGCGACGAGGAGATCGGCAAGCTGATTGCCGACGCCATGGATAAGGTCTCCGCCGACGGCGTCATCACCATCGAGGAGTCCAAGACCGCTGAGACCTACAGCGAGGTGGTTGAGGGCATGCAGTTCGACCGGGGCTATATCACCCCCTATATGGCCACCGACATGGAGAAGATGGAGGCCGTTGTCGACGACGCCTATATCCTCATCACCGACAAGAAGATCTCCGTCATCGCCGACATTCTGCCCATTCTGGAGCAGATGGTCCAGTCCGGCAAGAAGCTGGTCATCGTGGCTGAGGACGTGGAGGGCGAAGCCCTGAACACCCTGATCGTCAACCGCCTCCGGGGCACCCTGAATGTGGTCTGCGTCAAGGCACCGGGCTTTGGCGACCGCCGCAAGGAGATGCTCCAGGACATCGCCGTCCTCACCGGCGGCACCGTGGTGTCCGAGGAGGTCGGCCTGGAGCTCAAGACCGCCGGCCTCGACCTGCTGGGCCGTGCCCGTCAGGTGAAGGTCACCAAGGAGAACACCACCATCGTGGACGGCGCCGGCGAGAAGCAGGCCATTGCCGACCGCGTGGCCCAGATCCGCTCTCAGATCGCCAACACCACCAGCGACTACGACAAGGAGAAGCTCCAGGAGCGTCTGGCCAAGCTGGCCGGCGGTGTGGCTGTCATCAAGGTGGGCGCCGCCACTGAGACCGAGATGAAGGAGAAGAAGCTCCGTATTGAGGACGCCCTGAACTCCACCCGCGCCGCTGTGGAAGAGGGTATTGTGGCCGGCGGCGGCACCATCTTCGTCAACGTGATCCCCGCCGTGGAGGCCCTGCTGGACACCGTGGAGGGTGACGAGAAGACCGGCGTCCAGATCGTGGCCAAGGCCCTGGAGGCTCCCATCCGCCAGATTGCCGCCAACGCCGGCCTGGACGGCTCCGTGATCCTGGAGAAGGTCCGCTCCTCCGGCAAGGCCGGCTACGGCTTCGACGCCTACAAGGAGGAGTACTGCGACATGGTCTCCGCCGGCATTGTGGACCCCGCCAAGGTGACCCGTTCCGCCCTGGAGAACGCCGCCAGCGTCAGCTCCATGGTGCTGACCACCGAGTCCCTGGTGGCCGACAAGCCCGAGCCCCCCGCTCCGGCCCCCGCCGCGCCTGACATGGGCGGCATGTACTGAGAAGCAGCCCGCGGCAGAGACAATTAAGATCCAAGCCGGCGCACAGGTGTGCGCCGGCTTGCTTTTCCTCCAAAAAGTCCTTGACATGGAGTAAACTCCAGGTAGTACACTCTTCATACATAACATAAAGGAGAATGTGAATCATGATATACCGTACATTAGGCCGCACCCGCATCCGCGTCAGCGAGATCGGCATGGGCTGCGAGGGGTTTGTGGATAAGCCCTATGAGCAGGTCCTGGCCTTTGTGGACAGAATGGAGGCTCTGGGCGTCAACTGCATCGACCTCTACACTTCCAACCCGGAGGTGCGCTCCAACCTGGGCCGGGCCCTGCGGGGACGGCGGGAGAAGTTTGTCCTTCAGGCCCACCTGTGCTCTGTCTGGAAGGACGGGCAGTACAAACGCACCCGGGACATCGGCGAGGTCCGGGAGGGCTTTGCCGACCAGCTGAAACGCCTGGAGACGGACCGGGTGGAGATCGGCATGATCCACTACGTGGACTCCCTGGCGGACTGGGACACGGTAGTAAACGGTCCCGTCATGGCCTACGCCCGGGAGTTGAAGACGGCGGGGACCATCGGGTGCACCGGCCTCTCCAGCCACAACCCGGAGGTGGCCCTGGCGGCGGTGAACACCGGGCTCATCGACGTGCTGATGTTCAGCGTCAACCCCTGCTATGACCTCCAGCCAGCCGGAGAGGACGTGGAGGAGCTGTGGGCCCCCAAGAACTACGAGAACAACCTGGTGAACATGGACCCGCAGCGGCAGGAATTATACGAGACCTGCCAGCGGCTGGGGGTGGGCATCACGGTGATGAAGGCCTTCGGCGGCGGCGACCTGCTCAGTGAAACCCTCTCCCCCGCCGGACGCGCCCTGACGGCCTTCCAGTGCCTGCACTACGCCCTGACCCGTCCGGCGGTGGCCTCCGTCATGTGCGGCGCCCGGACTCTGGAGGACCTGGACGCCAGCGCCGCCTATGAGGACGCGCCGGAGAGCGAAAAGGACTACGCCGCCGCCCTGGCCGCTCTGCCCAAAATCAGCTGGCAGGGACACTGCATGTACTGCGGCCACTGCGCCCCCTGCCCCAAGGGCATCGACGTGGCGTCGGTAACCAAGTTTTTGAACCTGTGCCGGGCCCAGGGCGCCGTACCGGAGACCGTGCGGGAGCACTACGCGGTACTGCCCCACCGGGCGGCGGAGTGCATCGCCTGCGGCGCCTGTGAAAAGCGGTGTCCCTTCGGCGTGCCCATTGTGGAGAATATGAAGCAGGCCGCCGCACTGTTCGGCGCCTGACGGGAGAGGGGCCATCTATGACCATCACGGAGGTCAGCAGGAGGTACGGTCTGACACCGGACACCCTGCGCTACTATGAGCGCATCGGCCTGATTCCCCCGGTTCCCCGGGGCAAGAGCGGCGCCAGGGACTACGACGAGGACTCCTGCCAGTGGGTGGAGCTGATGAAGTGCATGCGCGCCGCCGGTGTGCAGATTGAGGCCCTGATCGAGTACGCCGCCCTGACCCAGCAGGGGGACAACACCCTGGAGGACCGCCGCGCCCTGTTGGTGCGCCAGCGGGAACAGCTCACCGCCCGCATGGCGGATATGCAGGCCTCCCTGGACCGGCTGGATTACAAGATCGATCTCTACACCCAGCGGATCGCCTGCCGCGACCGGATCAAAACGTAATCCCCAGTCCGGACAGCTTTTTTCGTCATGTTGTCCCGCCCTGTCCATATAGTGGTAGGGAGGTGGGAACGTTGAACGAAAAAAAAGGGTCCTCCATTGTACGGGGCACGCTGCTCCTGACCGCCGCCAACCTGCTGCTGCGGCTGGCGGGCATGGCCTTCCAGGTCTATCTCTCCGGCCGCATCGGCGCCGCGGGAATCGGCCTTTTGCAGCTGATTCTATCTGTAAAGGCCATGTCCTTCACTGTTGGCTCCGCAGGCATCCGCACCTGTGCCATGTACCTCTCCGCCGAGGAGCTGGGCCGGAACCGCCCCCAAGGGGTCCACGCCGTACTGGCGGGGTGCTTTCAGTACAGTCTGGCGTGCAGCATCGCCTCTTTGTTCCTCCTCTGGCAGCTGGCCCCCTGGCTGGCGGAGAACTGGATCGGCGGCCCCGCCGCCATCCCCTCCCTGCGGGTCTGTGCCATGATCCTCCCCATCTGCTGCCTGTACGGCGTCATGACCGGGTATTTCACCGCCGCCGGGCGCATCAGAGATCTGGTGGGGGTGGAGTTTCTGGAACAGGGCTGCGCTATGGCGGTCACTTTCGCACTGCTCACCCGCTGGGCCGGGGCGGACACGGGGCGTGCCTGTCTCTCCGTAGTCCTGGGCAGCGGCGCCGCCGCCCTGGTGGCCTACCGGGCCCTGCGGCTCCTTCACCGGGGCGCCCTGCCGCCGGAGCGGACACCCCACAAGCCGCCCTACCGGCGCATCCTGCGTATCGCCCTGCCCCTGGCCGTTGCGGATGACCTGCGATCCGGGCTGAATACCATTGAAAATCTGATTGTCCCCAAGCGGCTGTCCCGCTTTGCCGGCACCGCCAACGCTCTGGCGGACTACGGCGTACTGCACGGCATGGTGTTCCCTGTGCTGATGTTCCCCGCCGCCATCCTCTTTTCCCTGGCGGAACTGCTGGTGCCGGAGTTCTCCCGCTGCGCCGCCGGGCGGCGAATGCCCCGCATCCGCTACCTGGTCCGGCGGGGACTGCGGGTCTCCCTGCTGTTCAGCCTCTGCGCCGCCGGCATTCTCTTCGCCGGAGCGGACGCTCTGGGGGAACTGCTGTACCATGACCGGGCCGTGGGCCCCGCCCTGCGGCTCTACGCCCCGTTAATCCCTCTGCTCTACACCGACGCCATTGTGGACGCCATCTGCAAGGGCCTGGGCCAGCAGAGTGCCAACGCCCGGTACAACCTGCTGACCTCCTTTCTGGACGTGAGCTTTCTGTGGCTGCTGCTGCCCCGGTACGGGCTGAGCGGATACTATCTCAGCTTCGCCGTTACCCATCTCATCAACTTCTGCCTTAGCCTCCGCCGCCTGCTGCGGGCCTCCGGTGCGCGGCTGGAGGCCAGGCTGTCCCTGCGGGCCCTCCTCTGCGCCGGGGCGGCCGGGTGGAGCGCGGCCCTGCTGCCAAAGGCACCAGGACTCCGGGGCATCCTGCTGCCCGGGACATGGTACCTGGCAGTACTGCTCCTTTTATGGACGCTGTTCCGGGTGGTGCGCTGGGGAGATCTGCTCTGGCTCCGGGGTCTGGCCCGGCGGCACGGAAAGCGGACTTAAAAAACCGGCATGGCTTCAAAGCCATGCCGGTTTTCGCCGGTTCTCAGTTCTCTCCATCCAACTGGCGGAGCCCCGCAATGTCGCTGACGGGCAGGGAGAAGGCCAGCGACTGGGCCGCCGAGTGAATACCCGCCTGGCTCATCACCCCCTTCATAATGGGGGAGCGGTCCTCCTTCCGGGCCAGGATGAAAATCAGCTCCCGCTCCGCGGCAATGGACACACCCAAAAACCTCCGGGCCAGCTCCGCGCCGGTGCCCTTGGCGTGGATGGAGGTGCCCCCCGTAGCCCCGGCGGCCCGGGCCGCATCCATGACCTTGTCCGTACAGCCCTGGTTGGTGATGACGACGATCAGCTCATGGGTCTGTTCCCGCTCCATACGCTCCTCCGCCTCCTGCTGTAAGAGATAGTCTCTGGCGGCCGCGCCGCCGATGGTGGATACCGGCACCGTCATCAGGATGCCCCGGCCCGGGATGTCCAGCCAAAGCTCCCTGGCCGCCTGGCGCACCAGACGGGGGGAGTGGGGCACCACGCACAGCAGCACCGCCTTCTCCGTGGCCTCCAGGCCCAGGCAGTCCAAAATCTCCGTGGTGGCCGTGCCCTGGCCCAAAACCGTCAGCACCAGAGGGATGCCCTGGCTCTGAAACCAGGCGGCAAATTCCCCGTCCCGGCTGCGGTCCGTAATGGTAATCATGAGATCGGCTCCGCCCATGGCAGTCTCTCCTCCCCGCTGTGGCCGGTGTTCCCGCCTTACAGCTCGATGATCTCCTCCTCCGGCCCGGCTGTCTCCGGCCCGGCGGCTCTGCGCAGCTTCCACTGGTAGACAAGTCCCAGCAGCTGGATGGTCAGCAGCGGCGTCATGGCCACCATGGCCACCACGCCGAAGGCGTCGGTCACCACATTGCCCCCCAGGGCCTGACAGGCTCCCATGGCAAAGGGCAGCAGAAACGTGGCCGTCATGGGACCCGAGGCCACGCCGCCGGAGTCAAAGGCAATGGCCGTAAAAATCCTGGGCACAAAGAAGGACAGGCCGATGGCCGCCAGATACCCCGGCACCAGGAAATAAAAAATCGAAATTCCGGTTAAAATGCGAAACATGGACAGGCCGATGGACACCGCCACGCCGATGGACAAACTGGTGCTCATGGCCTTGCCGGGGATGGCCCCGGAGGTGATCTCCTCCACCTGGTGGTTCAGCACATGGACCGCCGGCTCCGCCTGGACGATGTACCAGCCCATCAGCATCCCAATAGGGACCAGCACCCAGTTCCAGCGGAGGTTCGCGATCTGCTGGCCCAGGTATGTACCCGCCGGCAGAAAGCCCACGTTGACGCCGGTGAGAAAGACCGCCAGCCCAAGACCAGTATACAGGAGACCCACCACAATTTTCAATACCTTTTTTCGGTTCATCCGCAGGGAGAACACCTGAAAGACGGCAAAAAACACCGCGATAGGCGTCAGGCAGACCACCACTTCCACCATATACTCCGGGAAGGCCCGGAGAAAGAGCCCCCACAGCGCCCGGCTGTCCGCCGCTGCCGCCATCTCCGCCGGGACATAGGCCCCGGAAGCGGGGTACACCAGGGACAAAATCAGCACCGCCAGCACCGGCCCCACGGAGCACAGCGCCACCAGGCCAAAGCTGTCCTGGGCGGCATTCTCGTCACTTCGGATGGAGGACACGCCCACGCCCAGAGCCATAATAAAGGGCACCGTCATAGGTCCGGTGGTGACGCCGCCGGAGTCAAAGGCAATGGCCAGAAAGTCTCCAGGCGCAAAACAGGCCAAAGTGAAGATTACCAGATACGAGGCGATCAGCAGCCCGTTGAGGGGAATGCGGAACAGGATACGCAGCAGGGCCACCACTAAAAAAACGCCCACGCCTACGGCCACCGCGCCCATCAGCACGACTCCCGGCACACTGGGTACCTGCTCCGCCAGCACCTGGAGATCCGGCTCTGAGATGGTGACCACCACGCCGATCAAAAAGCTGACCGCGGCCACCACCCAGAGCTTCCTGGAACGGGTCATATGGGCGCCCACCCGCTCGCCGATGGGGGTCATGGCCATCTCCGCCCCCAGGGTGAAGAGGCCCATACCCGCGATCAGCAGCACCGCCCCCATCAGAAAGGCCAGCAGGGTATCCGTAGGCACCGGGGAGATGGTGAAGCACAGCGCCAGCACGATGGCGGTGATCGGCAGTACAGAGGCCAGGGCCTCACGGACCTTTTCGCCCAGAATTGTACGGGTATTTCCCACTTTCTCGCGCCACCGCGCCCGCAGACTGCCCTGCAACCATGCCGCCTCCTTCCTTTTGGAAAATGGATATTTTATTTATATTATCATGGGGAGAATGTCTCTTTCAAGGGAAGTGTTTCAAGCTTAACAGTTTTTTAGCAAATTTCTATAGGGGATTTGGTAAAATGAAAATATAGCCCTCATTTTGAGGGACGGGATGGTGGTCGCCCTGACGGGCGGGGAGGGATTCAGCCATGATGATGGCTGGTGCATATGCACCCCCCATTTCTCTTTTCTCTGTCTTGCCAGAGAAAAGAGAAACGGGCCGTGCACGGTCCAAAGAGAAAAGAGAGCGGGGGCCGAATTTGACCGCAGGGGTCAAATTCGCCCAAGATACGGGGGCTGGTCTG
>NZ_CAJULS010000089.1 GCF_910587525.1 uncultured Oscillibacter sp.
ATCCCACCTGGAAAGTCTATGAAAGTGACGAGGCTCTGGGGCGGCATCTTGCGGCACAATACGGCGCATTGAAAAATAGTGCTGAGAACGCTGGTATCAGTGAAAAGCTGTCAAATATGCTTGCTTCCGCGTTCGATCCATTTATGGACCGGTTGATGGATTCTCTGGATGCGTTGATTGACAGCAACCGGGATTGGGTGGCTGAAAAGCCCTGGATGTCCGGCATGATCAGAACAAATCATATTGATCGGGAAAGCGTTTCTAATTCCTTTCACAACGCTATTTCCCAAGCATGATATTCCAATATGGCCCGTTTTCCAAACAGGTCTGTATCAGCAGCAAAGCTCATGAGACATTCAGCCGCCAATCAAAACTGCTGAAACAAAGTGGCAGAGGAAGCTGCCGCCAGAGCCCGCATAAGCGGGCGTGTGTTTGACTTCTTAGTTGAGGCACACGGGCAATGCCCGTCCAGCGGGGCTTCGCCCCGCTGGTTGAAAATCCGCAACTTGCAGATTTCCAAGTGCTTCAACTATATTAAAACAGTGATAGCCGGATCTTTGATTGGAATATAATAAAGACAAATGTTCTCCTGACAATCAAAGCCGCCTCACGGTCAGTGAGGCGGCTTTGACCGCTTTTCTTATTTTCTGGCTAAAGTCCCCGCCAGGACTCCGGACGCAGGCGGCTCAGGTCGTGCTCCGCCCGGCTAATCTCCGCCAGCATGGCGGCTTTGTCCTCATTTAGTGTGCCCCGCAGAACCAGGTAATTGCTGGCGTGATTCATCCGGAACACACTGCCGGGGCTGTCCAGATTCTCCACCAGCAGTCTGGTCTCCTCCAGCACCTGCGCCTGGGTCAGAAGCTGGAAGCTGCCGTCATGGACCCAGTCGTACAGGGGCGTCTCCGGCTCCACCATCAGCGTCAGCATCCCGATATACTCCGGGTTCATGGCGTTGAATGCCTCCGCTGTCTCCACCGCGTGGCGCTCCAGCAGCTTTGGCCCTCCCAGGCCCGTGATGGCGGTGACGGACAGGGCAATGCCGCACCGGCGGACCTTCTGCCCCATCTCCACGATCTCCGATGCCGGGTGCCCCTTGCGCATCAGGGCCAGAACCTCGTCGCTGCCGGACTCCAGACCCATGTAGACCATGGTCAGCCCCTTCTCCCGGAGCCTTCCCAGCTCCTCCTCTGTCCGAATGCGGATACTGGCGGGGGAGGCATAGCTGGTGACCCGCTCACACTCCGGGAACAGCTCCCGCACGGTGTCCAAAATGGTGTAAAGCTCGGAGGCTTTGCGGACCAAGGCGTCGCCGTCGGCCAAAAACACCTTATCCACATGGCGGTAGACCTGCCGGGCCAGGCGGAAATCCTCCAGCACCTCCTCCAATGGCCGCAGGGCAAAGCGCTTTTCCTTGTACATGCTGCAAAAAGCGCAGGTGTTGTGGCTGCACCCGTAGGTCACCTGAACGATGAGGCTCCGTGCCTCGGAGGGAGGACGGTACACGCTGCCGTAGTATCTCATACGCCCAGCTTCTCCAAAGCCGCCATTTTAAGGCACACGCAGAACACCGCCATGGCCTGCTCCAGCTCCTCCACCGGAGGCAGCGAGGGGGCGATGCGGATGTTGCTGTCCTGGGGATCCTTCCCATAGGGGAAGGTGGCTCCCGCGCCGGTCATGGTGACCCCGGCCTCTTTGCACAGGGCCAAGGTCCGCTTCGCCGTGCCGGGCATGGCGTTGAGAGAGACGAAATACCCGCCCTTGGGCCGCTGCCAGGAGGCGATCTCCAGCGGGGCAATCTCCCGGTCCAGTGTGTCCACCACACGGCGGAACTTGGGCCCCATAATGGCGGCGTGCTTCTTCATCAGCGCCAAAGTGTGGGCCTTGTCCTTGAGATAGAGCACATGGCGCTGCTGGTTTACCTTGTCAAAGCTGATAACCTGGGCGGTGAGGAGCTTTTCCATGTGGGCCATATTGGCCTCGGAGCAGGCAAAGCAGCTGACGCCCGCCCCGGGCAGGGTGATCTTGGAGGTGGAGGCGAACTCAAAGACCATGTCCGGATTCCCTGCCTGGGCGCAGAGGGAAAGAATATCCGGGAACTCCACGTACTCCCCCTCGAACTCGTGGATGCAGTAGGCGTTGTCCCACATCACCAAAAAGTCCGGGGCAGCGGGCCGCAGGGCCGCGATACGGCGGATGGTCTCCTCTGAGTAGATGATGCCGTCCGGGTTGGAGTACTTGGGCACGCACCAAATGCCCTTGACGGCGGAGTCCTTCACAGCGGCCTCCACGGCGTCCATATCCGGCCCCTCGCCGGTCATTGGAATGGTGATGAGCTCAAAGCCGAAGCTCTCTGTCACCTTGAAATGGCGGTCATAGCCGGGGGCGGGGCAGAGCCACTTCACCGTCTCCTCTTTGCACCAGGGGCGGGGGCTGTGGAGAAGGCCGTGGGTACAGGCCTTGGCGATGGTATCGTACATCAGCTGCAAGCTGGCGTTTCCGCCAACGAAGACCTGCTCCGGCTTACAGCCTAAGATATCCGCAAACAGCCGCTGTGCGGCGGGCAGGCCCCGCATCTCGCCGTAGTTGCGGACATCGATGCCGTCGGACACGTAGTCCTCGGGCTTCTGCATCAGGCCGAAAATATCGGAGACCATATCCAGCTGGGCCTTGCCGGGCTTGCCCCGGGCCATGTTCAGTGTCAGCCCCCGGGCCTTGAGGGCCCCGAACTCCTCCTGGAGCCGGGCGTATTCCGCTTCCCGCTCCGCGGGAGTCATCTTGGCATAAGCAGTCATTATGAACCATCCTTTCCATGTGTGGTCTCAGAATCAGAACCCCCGCCCTCAGCGGGATTCAAAAATCGCCGGCTGCCGGAAGGCGGGCCGCCTTATTCCCAATATATGAAATCATATCCGTCCGCCACTTCGCCGATCTCATATCCCAGAGCACCCGTCAGGGCGGCTTTCAGCCAGCCATACCACTCCCGCCAGATCTCCTCCGGCATGACGCCTGCGATCTGGAGGCCGCCCGGTTCGACAGACGCCCACAAATCAATCTCCCCGCCAGTCCAGCGGGGCCCCCGGACGTTTCCTGCCCAATAGGGCATCGACTGGTAAACGCCGCCGACCTTTCGCCAGATTTCATCCGGTGCGGAGCAGTGAACATTCAGGGTCACATCGTGCCGCACAGACATCGCCCCTCTCAGATCCGGGCCGCGCCGGACCTTCTCGCAGCCTCCGCCACGGCCTTGGCCACGGCGGGACCCACCCGCTTGTCAAAGGCCTTGGGGATGATGTAGTCCGCGCTGAGCTCCTGGTCCGAGATCAGCTCCGCCAGAGCGCAGGCGGCGGCCATCTTCATCTCCTCGTTGATGTCGCCGGCCCGTACGTCAAAGGTCCCCCGAAATACCCCGGGGAAGGCCAGGACATTATTGATCTGGTTGGGGTAGTCGCTGCGGCCGGTGGCGATGACGGCGGCCCCGCCGGCCTTGGCCTCGTCAGGGAAAATCTCCGGCGTGGGGTTGGCACAGGCAAAGATAACCGGGTCTTTTGCCATAGTCCGCACCATGTCCGCGGTGACGGAGCCCGGGGCGGACACGCCGATGAACACATCGGCCCCCTCCAGCATCTCCGCCAGGGTGCCGGAGCGCTTTTCCAGGTTGGTCACCTGGGCCATCTCCTCCTTGATCCAGTTCAGGCCCTCCCGGCCCTGAAAGATCGCGCCTTTCCGGTCGCACATGGTGATGTGCCGGAACCCGGCGGAGAGCAGAAGTCTTGTAATAGAGATGGCCGCCGCGCCGGCGCCGGAGGTCACTACCCGCACGTCCTCCTTCTTCTTTCCCACCACCTTCAGGGCGTTGGTGAGGCCCGCCAGGGTGATGATGGCGGTGCCGTGCTGGTCGTCGTGGAAGATGGGGATGCCGCATTTCTCCTTCAGCTTCCGCTCGATCTCAAAGCACCGGGGGGCGGCGATATCCTCCAGGTTGATGCCGCCAAAGCTGCCGGAGATGTTGTAAACCGTCTGGACGAACTCGTCCACGTCCTTCGTTCTCACGCAGAGGGGAAAGGCATCCACTCCGCCGAAGGCCTTGAACAGCACGCACTTGCCCTCCATCACCGGCATTCCGGCCTCCGGGCCGATGTCTCCCAGGCCCAGGACCGCGCTGCCGTCGGTGATGACGGCGCAGAGATTATGCCGCCGGGTCAGCTCGTAGCTCTTCCCAATGTCCTTCTGAATCTCCAGGCAGGGCTGCGCCACGCCGGGGGTGTAGGCCAGGGACAAATCATCCCTGGTCTCCACAGGAACGGCGGCCACCACCTCAATTTTCCCCTTCCACTCCCCATGGAGCCGCAGGGATTCCTTCGCGTAATCCATATCTGTTACCTCTCTTTATTCCCCGCCGGGACACTCCCGCCCGGCTGAACTCACGGTCCCTCTTCCCAGCCCTTGGCCCGCTCCACAGCCCTGTGCCACCCGGTCAGCAGCCGCTCCCGCTCCGGCTGGGAGACGGCGGGGTCAAAGCGGCGGTCCAGGGTCCACTGGCTGCGGATCTCCTCCCGGCTTCGCCAAACGCCCACGGCCAGTCCCGCCAGATACGCCGCCCCCAGGGCGGTGGTCTCCCGAACCACCGGGCGGAGGATGGACCGGCCCACAATGTCCGCCTGAAACTCCATCAGAAAATTGTTGGCGGAGGCGCCGCCGTCCACCCGCAGCTCCTTGAGCCGGATGCCGGTGTCCTCCTCCATGGCGGAGAGCACGTCCCCGGTCTGATAGGCGATGGACTCCAGGGCCGCCCGGATGATGTGATCCCGGCCCGCCCCCCGGGTCAGGCCCAGGATGGCCCCCCGGGCGTACATATCCCAGTGGGGCGCGCCCAGGCCGGTAAAGGCGGGCACTACGTACACGCCGCCGCTGCCCGGCACCTTCCGGGCAAAATACTCGCTGTCGGCGGCCTCGGTGATGAGGTGGAGCTCGTCCCGGAGCCACTGGATCACCGCCCCGCCCACAAACACGCTGCCCTCCAGGGCGTACTGGACCTTCCCGTCCAGCCCGGCGGCGATGGTGGTCACAAGGCCCCTGTGGCTGCGGACCAGCTTCTCCCCGGTGTTCATCAGCAGAAAGCAGCCGGTGCCGTAGGTGTTCTTGGCCGCTCCGGCTTCAAAGCAGGCCTGGCCGAAGAGAGCCGCCTGCTGGTCTCCGGCGATGCCGGCGATGGGCACCTCCACCCCCTGGATGTTCACCGTGCCGTAGACCTCGCTGCTGGAGCGAACCTCCGGCAGCATTTCCATGGGAATATCCAGCCGGCGGCAGATCTCCTCATCCCAGCGGAGATTTTCAATGTCGTAGAGCATGGTGCGGCTGGCGTTGGTGTAGTCTGTGACGTGGACTTTTCCGCCGGTGAGCTTCCAGATCAGCCAGCTGTCCACGGTGCCGAACAACAGCCGCCCCGCCTCCGCCCCCTCCCGGGCCCCGGGAACGTGGTCCAGAATCCACCGGATCTTGGTGGCGGAGAAGTAAGCGTCAATCAAAAGCCCCGTACGGCGCCGGACGTAAGCGGCGAAGTCCGCATTCTTTTTCAGCTCCTCGCACAGCGGCGCCGTGCGGCGGCACTGCCACACGATGGCATTGCACACCGGCCGCCCGGTCTCCCGGTCCCAGACCACGGTGGTCTCCCGCTGGTTGGTGATGCCGATGCCGGCCACCTCGTCAATTGGCACTCCGGTCTGGGCTAGCACTTCACTCAGTACGCCGTACTGGCTGGAGTAGATCTCCATGGGGTCGTGCTCCACCCAGCCCGGCTGGGGGTAAACCTGGGTAAATTCCTTTTGAGCCATGCCCACAATGTTCTGGGTCCGGTCAAAGAGGATGCAGCGGCTGCTGGTGGTCCCCTGGTCCAGGGCGGCGACATACTGTTTCAAGTCGAAGCCTCCTTCCTGATTCCCGCACAAAAGAGCAGGGGAGCAGAACGGCTTTTTGGTCCGTCCTGCTCCCGTTCATCTCTATCTTTTTATACCAAAAAAGTCCTGTCTTGTCAAGCCGCCGTCAGGGAACGGGATACTGGGCCTGGCGATGCGTCAGCTCCTGATACCGCCGGGTGACCTCCGGCCAGTCCACCAGCCGCCACCAGGCCTCAAAGTATTCGTCCCGCCGGTTCTGGTAGGGCAGGTAATAGGCATGCTCCCACACATCGCACCCCAGCAGGGGCGTCAGGGGCAGGGGGCTGTCCTGGTTGGGGGTCTTGCGGACGGAGAGCCGCCCGTCTTTATCCGTAACCAGCCAGGCCCAGCCAGAACCGAACTGGCCCAGGGCCGCGGAGCGTAGGGCGGCTTTCAGGCCCTGGAGGTCCCCGAAGTCCCGGTCAATGGCCTGCTGGAGGGCCGGGCCCGGGGCGGAGGCCGGCGCGGGGTGCAGGGTCTTGAAATACAAATCGTGGTTGTATACGCCGCCAGCGTTGTTCCGCACCCCCTGGCGGATGTCCTCCGGCAGCTCCGGCCAGTCCTGCATCATCCGCTCCAGTGACCAGTCGTGGTACTCGGGATGGTCTTTCAGGAGCTTATTGAGATTGTCCACATAAGTGTTAAAGTGCTTGTCGTGGTGAAAGTGCAGGGTGCGCTCATCCAGCTCCGGCAGCAGCGCGTTGTAGGCGTAGGGCAGGGGCGGCAGGCTAAAGGGATAGTGTGTCTCCATGGTGCGTCATCCTTTCTCATATCTGAATGACGCTAGTATATGCGGCGAAGGGGAAAAATATCGGCAAAACACGGCCCCCGCGCCGCCGGAGGGCGGCGCGGGGCCATATACGGGATCAGTCCTTGATGTGCAGCAGGTGGTGGGCTCTCTCGCTGAGGGGTGCCTTCAAATACGCCCGGTACAAAGTCTGAACGTCCGGATTCTCGTGGGAGAACCTCAGCTCCGACTTGGCGTCCAGCTTCCAGAGCTTGTCGCCTCTGGGACCTGCCATCTCCACGCCCTCGTGGATGGGCTGTCCGCCGCCGCCGGCGCAGCCGCCGGGGCAGGCCATGACCTCCACAAAGTCGTACTCCACATCGCCGCTGTCGATGGCCTCCATCAGCTTCCGGGTATTTCCCAGGCCGCTGACCGCCGCCACGCGGACGTCTCCCGCGCCGGGGATATTGAACGTGGCCTCCCGCCAGGGCTTATTGCCCCGGACAGCCTGGAAGGCGTCGGGGTCCGGATTCTTCCCGGTGACCAGATAATAGGCGCTGCGCAGGGCCGCATCCATCACGCCGCCGGTGGCGCCGAAGATCACCGCCGCGCCGGTGCCAGTTCCCAGGGGACTGTCGAACTCCGCCTCCTCCAGGTCGGCGGGGACGATGCAGTCGCTGCGGAAGAGCCTGCACATCTCCCGGGTGGTCAGCACGGCGTCCACGTCCGGGTCGCCGCAGGCGTCGTTCATCCCCGGCAGCTCGCACTCCGCCTTCTTGGCGGAGCAGGGCATGATGGACACCACAAACACCTTGTGGGGGTCCAGGCCCATTTTCTCCGCGAAGTAGCTCTTGGCCACCGCGCCGAACATCTGCTGGGGGGACTTGGCAGTGGAAAGGTGCTCCGCGTAGGCGGGGTACTGGGTCTTGAGGAACTTCACCCAGCCGGGGCAGCAGGAGGTAAACATGGGCCAGCGGTGCCGCCCCCGGTGGGTAAACCGCTCGATAAACTCGCTGCCCTCTTCCATGATGGTCAG
Organism: uncultured Oscillibacter sp.; assembly: GCF_910587525.1. Lineage (GTDB taxonomy): Bacteria > Bacillota > Clostridia > Oscillospirales > Oscillospiraceae > Oscillibacter. The sequence continues at coordinate 7,697 of NZ_CAJULS010000089.1, forward strand.
GTCTGCGGCAAAGTTGGTATCAAACACATAGTCAAAGCCGATGCGCTTCAATGCCGCCACCATGCGGCCGGCGGTGGCCTGCCTGGGAGGCAGGCCGAAGGACTCCGCCCAGGCCACCCGCACCGCCGGGGCCACCTGGACCACCACAGTGACTGTCGGGTCCGCCAGGGCCCAGAAGACCTTGTTGGTGTCGTCCCGGACCGTCAAAGCGCCGGTGGGGCAGTGGGTAACGCACTGGCCGCAGAAGGTGCAGTCCGTGTTTTTGAGATAGCGGTTATAACTCACGTCCACGGTGGTGCGGGAGCCGGTGCCCGCCACATCCCAAATGTGCATCCCCTGGATTTTGTCGCACACCTGGACGCAGCGCATGCACTTGACGCACTTGCTGGCCTCCCGGACAATGGGGACGCTCAGATCCAGACGGGCCCGCTCCGGCTGCACCTCGTAGGGCTGGTAGTGAATGTTCATGTCATGGGAGAGCTTTTGAAGCTCGCAGTTGCCGCTGCGGACGCAGACGGTGCAGTTGGAGTTGTGCTGGGAGAGGATCAGCCGCAGGTTGGTCTTCCGTGCCTCCCGGACCCGGGGGGAGTTGGTTTGGATGACCATGCCCTCCAGGATCTCCGTGTTGCAGGCGGGGACCAGCCGCTCCGTGCCCTCCACCTCCACCATGCACATGCGGCAGGCGGCGATCTCGTTGATATCCTTCAAAAAGCACAGGTGGGGAATGGGGATGCCCGCCTTTTCCGCGGCGGCCAGAATGGTGGTTCCCTTAGGGGCGGAGAGCTCCCGCCCGTTGATCGTGAAGTTTACCATTTTTCCACACGTCCTCCCTTGAAGTTTCCATACCCGAAGTGGTCGCACCGCAGGCACCGGGAGGACTCCTGCCCGGCCTCCTCGTCGGTCATGCCGCACTCGATGCACTGGAAGTCCGCCTTGCGCTCGCAGGCATCCCGCTCGGTGGCGTTGACCCGGCCCCGGGGCCTGAGGTCCGTACACCGGGGCGTAGGCACCTTCACCTCGGCCTCGATCTCGTGGTTGAAGCCCAGGTACTCGTCGATGTTGGCGGCGGCGGCCTTGCCGGCGGCAATGGCCCGGATAACGGTGGCGGGGCCTGTCACGCAGTCGCCGCCGGCGAACACGCCCACCATATCCGGCAGCTGAGTGCTGGAGTCCGCCAGCAGCGCGCCGCCCCGCTGGATCTTGATGCCGGTCTGCTCCAGACCCCGGGTCTCAATGCCCTGACCGATGGCCACGATGATGGTATTGGCCGGGATGCGCAGGGGCTCCACCGTGGCGGTGTTGGGCCGGGGGCGGCCCGCCTTGTCCATCTCGCCGATGATCTGGGGCTGGGTCCACAGGGCCGCCACATGGCCGTGCTCGTCGGCCTCGATGCGCAGGGGTGCCTGGAGAGTCAGCACCTCCGCGCCCTCGGCGACGGCGCCCTCCACTTCTTCCATCTGGGCCGTCATATCCTCCTGGCGGCGGCGGTAAACGCAGGTCACCTTCTCTGCCCCCAGGCGGATGGCGCTGCGGGTCACGTCCATGGCAACGTTCCCTCCGCCGATGACCACCACGTTCTGGCCCGAGAAATCGGGCATCTCGTCGTCGCCGATGTGGCGCAGCAGCTCCACAGCGGAGATAACGCCCAGGCTGTCCTCTCCCTCAATGCCGGTCTTTTTGTCCGTGTGGGCGCCGATGGAGAGGTACAGGCTGTCGTACTGCTGTTTCAGCTCGTCAAAGGTCACGTCCACGCCCACGTCCACGCCGGTATGTACCTCAATGCCCAGGGACAAAATGGAGGCAATCTCCGCGTCCAGCTTCTCCCGGGGCAGGCGGTAGTTGGGGATGCCGTAGCGCATCATGCCGCCCAGCTGCTTTTGCTTTTCGTACACTGTGACCTTGTGGCCCATGAGAGCCAGATAATAGGCGGCGGAGAGGCCGCCGGGGCCGCCGCCCACGATGGCAACAGATTTGCCGGTGGCGGGTGCGGGACTGGGCTGGGGCACGTCTCCGGCGTGGTCCACGGCGTAGCGCTTGAGCCCCCGGATATTCAGGGCATCGTCCACCATATTCCGGCGGCAGCGGGCCTCGCAGGGGTGCTCGCAGATATAGGCGCAGGCGGTGGGGAAGGG
>NZ_CAJULS010000090.1 GCF_910587525.1 uncultured Oscillibacter sp.
GATGTGTCTCACTATGGATGCGAACGCAGCGCTCTCCCAGCTGAGCTACGAGCCCGAGTATGCAGTTTTCGATAAAAGAAATAGAGCCAAACAGAAGGGGCCAGACCCGGACCGAACACGCTCCCGGCTGAGCCGCAGGCCCGCATTTACTTTCAGCCTCCCCGGCAGCTCACCGGACCACTTTGGCTATTATACCATAAATTCTTCTATTGTAAAGTATGTTTTTTTCAAAACCGCAGAAAATTTTAGTTGAAAATCTCTGAGAGATATAGTAAAATAGACAAGCTATGAATAGATCCTCCGCGTGCAGCTGCGGAGCCGGTCTCGCGCAATGGATGCCCGCGAACCATGTCAGGCGGGGAACCGAGCAGCATTAAGCGGGATGTTTCATGTGCCGCGAGGGCGCCGGTTCCGCAGCTGCATGCGGAGGATCTTTTTTCCATTTCTCGTGGGGAGGCGCGCTATGTATCAGGCCCTGTATCGCAAATGGCGGCCCAAGACCTTTTCGGACGTCATCGGCCAGCCCCAGATCACCGAGACCCTGCGCAGGCAGGTGGCGGAGGGGCGGACCTCTCACGCCTATCTCTTCACCGGCACCCGGGGCACCGGCAAGACCACCTGCGCCAAAATCCTGGCCCGGGCCGTCAACTGCGAGCACCCGGTGGACGGGGACCCCTGCAACCAGTGCGACGCCTGCCGGGGGCTGGAGAGCGGCAGCTTTCTGGACGTTCTGGAGCTGGACGCCGCCTCCAACAACGGCGTGGATCAGGTACGGGCCCTGCGGGACGAGGCCATCTATTCCCCGGCCCATGTGAAGAAGCGGGTGTACATCATCGACGAGGTCCATATGCTCTCCACCCCGGCCTTCAACGCCCTGCTGAAGATTCTGGAGGAGCCGCCGGAGCACCTGATGTTCATTCTGGCCACCACGGAGCTGCATAAGGTGCCCGCCACCATCCTCTCCCGGTGCCAGCGGTTTTCCTTCAAGCGCATTACCCCGGCGGACGTGGCCCGGCGGCTGAGCTATGTTGCGGAGCAGGAGGGCATTGGACTGACGGCGGACGGCGCGGAGATTTTGAGCCGCCTTGCCGATGGCGCCCTGCGGGATGGGCTGAGCCTTCTGGACCAGTGCGCCGCCGCCGGCGGGACCATCGACAGCGGCGCGGTGCTGGAGGTGCTGGGTCTGGCGGGAAATCTCCAGACCGCCCAGCTGATGGAACGGATTCTGGCCCGGGACGCCAAGGCGGCCCTGCTTCTCTTAAACCAGCTGTATGGCAATGGCAAAGATGTGGGCGCGGTACTGGGGGAGCTCTCCGCCCTGACCCGGGACCTGCTGCTGCGCAGAACCGCGCCGGAGGGCGGCAGTGTGCTGCTGTCCGGCGGATACGATACGGCCACGCTGGACCGGCTGGGCAGGGATATGCCCGCCAGCCGTTTTCTCTATCTGGCGTCCACGCTGCAAAAGGCGGCGGCGGACCTCTATTACAGCACCAACCGCCGCACCGACGCGGAGCTGTGCCTCCTGCGGCTGTGCGACGAGTCCCTCTCCGGGGATCTGACGGCCCTGGACGCCCGCATCCGCCGGCTGGAAGAGGCCGCGGCCCGGGGACAGGTGATCCGGTCTGCCGTGGAGCGGAGCGCCGCCCCGAAGGAGCCGCGTCCGGCCCCGGCGGAACAGCCGCCCGCCGCAAAGACGGCGCAGGTCCCGGCGGACCCGCCCCCCTGGGACGAGCCGCCGTTTCCCGGGGAGCCGCCTCTGCCGGAGGAGCCCGGGGCGCGGGTATTCGATGTTCCCGAAGAGCCGGAGACGCCTGCGGCGGCTGCGCCGCCTCCTGCGTCCCCGGAGGTCCGGCCTGCGTCCGCCGCCCCGGCAGTGGACGGGAACTGGTGGCGGGCCCTGGCGGAGAGCTGCAAGGGCCGCCTGCCGCCCATGTACCGGGCGTTTCTGGACATGTGCGGCGGTGCGCTGGAGGGGGACCAGATGACGGTCTACGCCCCGGACGACATCACCCTGGGCCGGCTGGACAACGACCGGGTGCGGGGCGCCCTGGCCGAGGAGGCGGAGAAGGCCGCCGGAATGGCGGTACGGCTGGTGTTTCGGGTAGGAGAGCCCCCCAAGGCCTCGCCTCAGGAGAATCTGAAGAACCTGCTGAAATTCGGCAGTCAGTTCGATAATATCACCATTAAATAAAGGAGAATTGTTATGGGATACAGTGCGCGCCGCGGGTTTTCCAACGGCGGAATGAAGGTCACCGGCGCACAGCGCCAGGCGGAGATGCAGCAGAAGATTGTCCAGATGCAGGAGGCTATGGCCGCCGCTCAGGAGGCGGTGGAGGCGCAGACGTTCTCCGCCAGCGTGGGCGGCGGCGCGGTGGAGGCCAAGGTCAGCGGCAAAAAAGAGGTGGTGTCCATCGCCATCAAGCCGGAGGCCGTGGACCCGGAGGATGTGGAGATGCTCCAGGACCTGGTGGTCTCCGCCGTAAACGAGGCTCTGCGCCAGGCCGACGAGGCCATGGAAGCCGGTATGAACGGCGTCACCGGGGGACTGAACCTGGGCGGCTTTGGACTTTGAAAGAGGCGGGGAGCGGAGCCGGAGGGCACGCTCCCCCTTTGCTTCACGGAAAGAGGAGTGCTGAGATGAAGAACAAGACCCGCCTGTTGGCGGCGGCGCTGGCCTGCGCCCTGGTCCTGACGGGCTGCGGGCCGCGGAGGACGGAGCCGGAGCCCTACCCGGAGCCCGCGGGCTCGGAGAGCGCAAAGACTGTGGCCTACGTTCCCTTGGACGACCGGCCTGACAACGTGGAACGGGTGGTGTATCTGGCGGAGTCTCTGGGGTACGCCCTGGCCATGCCGGAGGCGGACTGGTACCGGACCGCGCTGGACGGACAGCCTCTGAACGAAAACGGGACCCAGTACGGCAACGTGGGGCGGCTGTACCGGTGGGTGCTGGAGCAGGAGGAGGCGGGGTGCGACCGGTACATCCTGTCCCTGGACCAGATGCTCTTCGGCGGGCTGGTGAGCTCCCGGGCTGTGACAGCGGAGGCGTGCGCCGTCACATTGCCGGACGGCGGGACCATCCATCTCCAGGAGATGCTGGAGAACCTGATGGCGGTTCTCTCGTCGGACCCGGACAATGTGGTCTGGCTGCTGGACAGCGTCATGCGGCTGGCCCCCACCGTGGGCTACCAGGGCGGTACGCTGGAGGAGTACAACTGGCTGCGGGACTTTGGCTCTCTGCCACGGGAGACGCTGGAGGGAGAACAGCTGACCTTTGAGGGGATTCTGGACAGCTATTCGTGGGGCCCCCATAAGGAAAACCTCTGGAATCAGACCGCGGCGGAGCATGACGGCGTGAAGAACGGGGAGGCGCTTTCCCGCTATCTGTCCGCCCGGGAGGGGAAACTGACGTTTTCCGGTCTGGTGCAGGAGATTCTTCGCCAGCCGGGCCATGAGAACTTCCGCCTGATGGTCGGCATCGACGACTCCTCCCTGGAGGACTGCATCCAGAAAAATGAGATCGCCTACCTGCGGCAGGGCCTGCGGACGGACCGGGCGGGAAATCCCCTGGACTGGATTCTGGCCGGAGTGGACGATCTGGCCTTCAAGGCCGTGGTCCGGATGTATCTGGACGAGACGGGCTGGCGGGGAGATACGGCGGCGGTGCGGTACTACGGCGGCACCGGGGACCGCCCCGCCTGTGAGTACGACTCCCAGCCCCTGGCCACCGTGGTGGCGGAGCATCTGGACCTGTTCGGCCTGACGGAGAGCGCCAATCACCGGGCGGCTGGGCTGCAAATTCTTGTCTTGACCCAGCCGGTGGATGAAGACCGCAGGAGCGGTTATTATGAGGCGCTGATTCGGGATTTGAAAGAGTGCCGGGAGCAGAATTGGCCCGTAATCCTCATCGACGCCGGCAACGGGCGGTACGGCACCGCCTTCCACGAGGCGCTGGCGGAGGAGGCGGAGCTGGGCTGGCTTTTGAGCTACGCCGGATTTCTGGACATGGCCATTGTCACCGGCACGGCGTTGAGCCACGGCGTTGCCCGGTACGCCGTCCTGAAAGACGGCGGCCGGACGGAGGCCATGGACCGGGCCTTTGCCCGTACCCTGGCGGACAGCGTCATCAAGGACTTCTGCTATAAGAACGTGGTGCGCAACGACCTGCTGGCCTACGTCCGCAGCGATCTCGGCGGCGACCCCAACAACTTCTGGACTCCGGAGATCGACCGGGAGGCCGTTCAGGCCCGGCTGGAGAGCGGCATGGACAGCGCCGTAAAGGATGTAATCAAAAATCTCCAGCGGAGCAACTTCTTCGCCCTGGAGCCCGGTGAGGAGAGGGGCTGGGGCGGCGTGGCCCTGGAGAATTACCGATTCCCCTGGGACCGGGCCTTTGAGATCGGCATGGACATCCGGCTGGGGGAGTTCACGGAGCCCCATGAGAGGATTCTGGGCATTTACTATCAATAGGCGCGCCTCGATGAGGAAAGCCCCCGTCCGTTGGGCTGTACCATGGTACTGCCCAACGGGCGGGGGCGCTTTGTTTTGGAGCACCGGTTATGTCTCGGGCTGATCTTCCTGTTCTCCGCCCTGGAGATGGGTCCACTGGGCGGCCATCCGGGTGATATCCGCCGCAAGGGCGCCGGCGGCGTCCGGGCCCTCAGGGCAGTAACCTTTCAAAAAATTTTTCCAGCCTGCCTCCACATCAAAGCGGGGAATATTGGGATTAGCCGCCTCGCGCCGGGCCACCACCTCTGCCACGCAGGTGATGAACGTGTCGCTCTCCGGGGTGCTGGGCTCCTTCGACGCGAAGTCCTCCTGCAGGAGCTGCCGCAGCGTCTTTGTGCTGAACCGATTCAAAAACGGATAGGAAACGTTTTTCTCGCCGATAAGGCCGGGCATATGCAGACCTCCTTGTCTGTGAAATGTTCAAAAGGGGCGGCGTTCAATCCAGGAGCTTCCGGAGAAGCTGCTTCGCCCGCGCGGCCCGCTTGCGGCAGGCCTCCGCTGTTGTGTTCAGCTCCCGGGCCGCCTCGGCGTATGTACAGCCGTCCACGGCCAAGCGCTTGAGCAGGTGCAGGTCCTGCCGGCTGATGAGGCCGTCGTACTCCAGCTCCACGTCCACGGGGTCCTCGTGCCGCCCGTCCTCCGGCAGCGCGTCCGCGCTCACCAGCAGACGGTTCCGGCGCTCGCTCTGGCGGAACTGGTTTTTCATCACATTTTCCGCAATCTTCCGCAGCCACGCCCTGGGATACTCAATCTCCTGATGCCGGACAGCCTCCCAGGCGATGCGGAACGTCTCCTGTACGATCTCCTCTGCCGAATGGTAATCCGTGAACTGGCAGGCGTAGTGGAAAATGGACGCCGCATACTGCCGGTACCACTGTTCCAGCAGCAGATGCTTTTCCCGGCTGTTCAAACCGATCCCTCCGATCCGGCAGTTCTTTTGTAATTTTATGCTGTTTTGGGCGGGAATGCAAGAGAAAATAAAAATTTTACAAGAGCTGTCCGGTTTTCCGCTTTTTCGGACACTACTGCTCTAGAACCAGTGGCCGGCGGGATGCACCGCCGGGGAAAGGAGTTATGAAAGATGAGAGTTACAGGAAATTCCGGAGCCTGGGCCTCCCCGTATTCCATGCCCCAAAGCCGCCGGACAGAGAGCGGCGCGGGGTGGGGGCAGTATCTGGACCCGGAGGTCCAGAAGCGGAATTTGGCGGTCCTGCCGGAAGGGGAGGGTCTGGGCCCGGTATGGATGCAGTTTGAAGATGATTACCGGGCCTGGAAGGCCCGGCAGCCGGAACTGGCCCTGCCGGACCCCCAGGGCTGGACAGAGGAGAATCTGGCCTTTTTGAAGGAGCACTACGCCGGGGACCTGTCCGCCTATGAGGTCTACGATGCCTTGGAGACCATGAAGCGCATGGGGGCCATCAGCCAGAAAGAGCAAAATTATGCGGACGGATGTGTGATGATAGCATTTGATCCTTCCAATATCAATGGCTGCATATTCTATGAGGACACCACAGACCCCGGCTTCTGGCTGGGCAATCTTCACAAAGCCCCCATGGTGAACTTCCGCAGCATGGATGACATCATTTCCTGGGTGGAGGAATTCCGCACGGAGGACCACCCGGACGCCATGACCCGCGCGGAGGCCGCGGCCCGGGGCTGGATCTGATGATCCGGTATGAAATAAAAATTCAGGAGGACAATTATGACAATAGGAGGTACATCAGGGGTCTTCAACTCCGGCTGGTTCAACATCATCAGCGGTTCCGGGCAGGTGAAATGGGCGGGGCTGAAAAGCGAATGCCGGGACCAGTTCCGGGCGGCCGTCCAGGCGAAGCGGGAGGAGCAGAAGCTGGCCTTTGAGAAATTCCAGGAGGACGCGCGGAAGCGCGGAAAGTCCGTCAAACTGACGGATGCGCAGCTGGAGCGCCTCTCCGCCTCATACAACCCAAAGGAGATGACCCGCGGGGAGTATCAGGCCTTTATTGACGACCTCTGCGAGTACGGCATTCTCGACGAAGCGGACAAGGACTATGTCTCATACAGGGGCCTGATCCCTGTTGACTTCTCCGAAACGGGATGTACCATTACCCGCAGAACGCCTTGCGCCCCATACGATAGCAGCTTCTGCTCCAGCGGGGGCAATGTGCTGGACTGGTCGAAGTATCTCTCCACCTTTGAGCGCTTCAATCCGGATACCAACCGCTTTGAACAGACCCGGAGCGCCATTCTGTTTGAGAGGATTCAGAAGGTGCTGGTAAAGATGGGCAGGTAGGCGCGCCCGCTGCGGATGATCCGGAACAGAAGAGCGCCCCGCCAAACGGCGGGGCGCTCTCGGAGTTATGAGATCATCTCGCTTCCAATCTGGTAGCCGTCCCACGTTCCGAACTCCGGCCAGAGGGCGGAGCAGTCATAGAGGCAGTAGGCCGCCAGGGGCGTGCGCCATTTCTCGGCGTTGAAGAACAGAATGGGCAGGGAGTAGACCTCCTCCTGGTGATTCCCGTTGGGCGTGATGGAGAAGAGACATCCGTCCTCCCACTGGTACCACAGGGGAGAGGAGCCATCTCCCTCCTCCGGGGCGGGGGTGCTGACGGCGCTGGCGGTGAGATAGCCCTGGTCCCGCAGCTCCTCAAAGGCGAGGTCCAGGACCTCCACCCCGTGGAGCTCCCCGAACCGCCAGCACAGGGCGGCCTTCTCGCTCTCCAGCAGTCCGCCGGGGGCCTGACTGAGGTCCAGGGAGGCCAGGGAGATGTCCTCGTTCAGGGCCGGGTCCCTGCGCCACAGGTCGTCCAGGACCTGGAGGTACAGTCCGCACAGGTCGTAGTACGTCCCGCCGGGACACTGAGGCGTACCGGCGGAGTAAGCGGAGACGGAACAGACCTGGCTCAGCCGGGCGGGGAAGGTCTCCGGGACACCGCCGCTGAAGGCGATCTCCAGGGGCATCCCGTCCCGGAGGTCCCCGGCGGAGGCGGGCTGGCCGTCCAGATCAACGGGGATGTCCTCCGTCAGGGTCAGCCGGTAGACGCTCTTTCCGTCGTGGCGGTCATCCCTGCCGCCGGGCAGGGGTGCGTCCAGCTCCGCCAGCAGCAGATTTCCCTCCTCTGCGCCGTCCACAATGCGGCAGGTGAGATAGGCGGGAGTCTCGTCCTCCGCCAGGGAGAGGGCGTCCTCCGGCGGCGGGGCAGCACCGGGGGCGTTGGCCGGCGGGACGGGGGCGCCGCAGGCGGTGAGAAGGGCCAGGCACAGGGCGAGAGACAGCAGACACTTTTTCATGGGACAGACCTCCTTTATCTGTTTAGTCGGCGGGAGAGGCGGTTTGGTTCCGCCGGGACGGAAAAATTTTTCCCGGAGCCGGAGGGAGGGGCGAATGCGCGGAGGATAACAGGGAATACATAGGGGAGGGAATCAGGCAGAAGCAAAGGACGGGGAGGTGGTTCTGCGGCGCTGGAAAAATGCGTTGTCCTCAAAAGCAGGGACGGGCACAGAGCCCCGCCCCTACACCCTCCTTTTGGCGGTTTACCTTGACTTTCCAGGGGCGGTATGGTATACTTTTTCCGGTTAAAAAATCCGCCGTATCCGGCGGACCGCAAAATCTGAAAGAGATTGGAGAATCACCATGGAGAGAATCAAGACCCTTGAGACCCGCAGCCTGTGCGAGAGCGCGAAGAAGGGCGGCTGCGGCGAGTGCCAGACCTCCTGCCAGTCCGCCTGCAAGACCAGCTGCGGCGTGGCCAACCAGAAGTGCGAAAACAAGTGAGTGCTCAGTGAAAAACGCCGCCAGAAGGCGGCGTTTTTCTTCGCCGGGGGATTGAGAGGACGTATTCGCAGGCGGGGAGCGCTCCGTGGGGCAGGCGGGCCGCCGGTGACAGCGGCCCCTGCGAGACAACCCGGTTCCGCAGGAGGGTATCCCGCAGACGCGCATCATCCATATTTTTAGATGGAGGTCAACATGGTACATCAATATCAGCTGGGCGGCTATCACATCGTTCTGGACACCTGCTCCGGCGCCATCCACGTGGTGGACGAGGCGGCCTACGATGTTATCGCCCTTTTCGAGGACCACACGGCAGAGGAGATCACGGCGGCCCTGCTGGAAAAGTACGCGGACAGGCCTGACGTGACGGAGGAGGAGCTGCGCCAGTGCATTGCCGACGTCCAAAGCCTCAAGGACGCCGGGAAGCTCTTCACCCCGGACACCTTCGCTCCACTGGCGGGGACGTTTAAGGAGCGGTCCGGGGATGTGGTGAAGGCCCTGTGCCTCCACGTGGCCCACACCTGCAACCTCAGCTGCGCCTACTGCTTCGCCAGCCAGGGGAAGTACAACGGGGACCGGGCCCTTATGAGCTTCGAGACCGGCAGACAGGCCCTGGACTTCCTCATGGACCACTCCGGCACCCGCCGCAACCTGGAGGTGGACTTCTTCGGCGGCGAGCCGCTGATGAACTGGGACGTGGTCAAGCGGCTGGTGGCCTACGCCCGGGGCGTGGAGGCGGAGCGGGGCAAGCACTTCCGCTTCACCCTTACCACGAACGGAGTGCTCATCGACGACGACGTTATCGGCTTTGCCAACCGGGAGATGGACAACGTGGTTCTGAGCCTGGACGGGCGGAAGGAGATTCACGACGCACTGCGGGTGGATTACGCCGGAAACGGCAGCTATGACCGCATTGTGCCCAAATTCCAGGAGCTGGTAAGGGCCCGGGGCGGGGAGCGGTACTACATACGGGGCACCTTCACCCACCGGAATCCGGACTTTACCAAAGACCTCTTCCACATGGCGGACGATTTGGGCTTTACCGAGCTGAGCATGGAGCCGGTGGTCTGCGCCCCGGGAGACCCGGCGGCGCTGACGGCGGAGGACCTGGAGACCGTGAAGGAGCAGTATGAGCTTTTGGCGGCGGACATGCTCCGCCGGGAAAAAGAGGGCCGCCCCATCACCTTCTACCACTACATGCTGGACCTGGAGAACGGCCCCTGCGTCTACAAGCGCATCTCCGGCTGCGGATCCGGCACGGAGTACATGGCCGTCACCCCCTGGGGGGACCTGTATCCCTGCCACCAGTTCGTGGGGGAGGAGAAATACAGGCTGGGCAACATCTGGGACGGCGTGACAAATACGGCGCTGCGGGAGGAGTTCCGCGCCTGCAACGCCTACGCCCGGCCCGAGTGCGCGGACTGCTGGGCCAAGCTCTACTG
>NZ_CAJULS010000091.1 GCF_910587525.1 uncultured Oscillibacter sp.
CTCACGGGGCAGGATCACGGCTGCGGCGTACACCGGCCCCGCCAGGGGGCCCGCCCCCGCCTCGTCCACTCCACAGAGAAGGTCAAAGCCCTGATTCCACTGCTGCCGCTCCGGGGTCCACAGGTCCATCGGCCGTCTCTCCTCTCGTTTTTGCCCGGCGGCGGAGCCAGGCTATATAGGCAGACTGGACCAGACACAGCAGTCCCCCTCCCAGGCAGCCAATGCAGAACACAATCCGTATGCTAATCCTCTGCCCCAGTGCCAGCCACGATAGGGCGCCATACTGGAAAAGCGGCATCACAAAGGCACCGAGCAGAATTCCCACCCCATCGACAGCTCCGTTTAGACGCTCCCCAAGCAAAAATATGATCGGCATAACCATAGAAAACAGACAGCAGATCGCCCACCACCATTTCAATTTGCAAAGCAGCTTTCCACTTCCCCAAAAATACAGCAGCACGTTCAGAACCAGTATACTCAGAATCCAGAGCCCCAGGGCAATCCAGGTCCGGTCCGAGTAGGTATAATAAAATCTCTCAAAAAACGTGACGGCATTTGTGTACAGCTGGAGAACAATCCACATCGCCAGCACCGCAATGGTACAAATCTTTCCTGCCTTTCCACTCATGTTGTCTCCTCCAACTGGGAGTTTTCATCTGCTCGCAAATCCCTGCAGCCCCCTGCCAGACGATACAGCCACAGGAACCAGACAAGATGGCCCGCACACAGCGCAAATATCACCGCCAGTATGAGAATATCGTTCACCATCACCAGCTCCAGAACAGGAAGCAGATGGACAAAGGGCAGGAGAAGCAGGAACAAGATTACAAGTCCTTTGTCGGCCGCTCCTGTCAGACATATTGCAAGAATAATGGCGGTGACCGCACCGCATACGGCCCAGAATTTTGCCAGCACCCGGCCAGCGGTCCGGCTCCGGGCAAAATACGCCAGTCCGTCAAATACCAGCAAGCTCAGCAGATACGCCGCCGTCAGCGCATAGCCCTGCCAGCCATAGCTGTGGCCATCGCCGTGGTCAATGGAGTGGACGCCGTTATAGATTGCAGCCCAGACATGAAAAATCACCCAGCTGACACCGGCAAACACCATTCGGCCCAAAAGCCGCTCCCGGTGCGGATTCGTATGTTCCACCGGCACCTCCCACATGTTCACATACCTCTCTGCCCGGTCAACAGCCCCTTTTTCGCCAGCAGATTCACAAACTCTCCGTAACCCGGAAGGATAGCCCGGACAGGAAAACGCCTCCCGTCCGGAAAGGTAAAGTACCAGCCGTCCAGCAAGAACACCGCTCCCCCGGGCTCGATCTCCCGGAGACTGTGCACTGTCACACCGCCGGGGCGAAGATCTCCCCAGCGATAGGAGCGGCGTTCCCGCCGGTTCAGGACAAAGACCACCATCTCCTCGTCGTAGAGGATGCAGCCTGTGCCCATGAAGAAGATATGGAAGGCAAAATACACCACAAAGGCCCCGAAGAAAGGAACGCCAAGATAGTAGATCAGCCTCTCCCGGCCCGGAGCCACGCCGATGGACTCCAGCACCGCCGGGTCCGAGGAAACCTGACCTGTGACCAAGGCCCAAACGCCGTAAATGGTGCAGAGCAGCGCGAAAAGCCACACCAGAACCGACACCGCCAGCATCCAAACGCTGGGACCCACTCGTTTCATGCAGCTCCTCCCTTCTGGTCAGGCAGCTCCAGAGTGAACCTTCCCAGCCTGCCGCCCCGAAACTCGTCCAGCAGGATTTTCGCCATCCGCTCCGTGTCCACCTCGCCGCCGGAAATCAGAAAGCCTCGCTTCCGGCCCGCGGCCTCAAGAAGGCGGTAGCCGTAGGCGATGTTGTTCTCCCCCTCCTCCCGCTGCGGCAGAGACGGCAGCTTATACCCCGCCGTCAGCGCGCCGGGATACCGCTCCCCCAGGTAGGCCATCAGATGGCAGCCCAGGGTCTCCACATCTAGAATGTCATCCTTTACCGCGCCGGTATAGGCCAGATTCAGCCCCACGCTCTGGTCCTCAAATTTCGGCCAGAGGATGCCCGGGGTGTCCAGCAGCTCCAGCCCCTTGTCAATGGGCACCCACTGCTTGCTCCGGGTGACGCCGGGGCGGTCCTCGGTCCTGGCCGTCTTCCGGCCCGCCACTTTGTTGATAAAGGTGGACTTGCCCACGTTGGGAATCCCCAGGATCATCACCCGAATTATCCGGCCCGCCTGGCCCTTTTCGGCATAGGCCCGAAGCTTGTCCGCCAGCAGCTCCCGCACGGCGGCGGCAAATTTTGCCGTCCCTGCGCCGCCCTTTGCGTTGGATTCCAGCACGGCATAACCTCTCGCCCGGAAATAGGCAGCCCATCGCCTCGTCGCTTCCGGGTCCGCCTGGTCCACCCGGTTCAGAACAACAAGCCGGGGCTTCCCCGCTGTCAGCTGGTCCACATCCGGATTCCGGCTGGAAACAGGGATGCGGGCGTCCAGAATCTCACACACTGCGTCCACATTTTTCAGCTGTTCGGCGATCATTCGCCGGGTCTTGGTCATATGGCCGGGATACCACTGGATATTCACACAATCACCCCGATCCGGTGGAAATCCCGTTTCAGCGTCTCCTCATCCGGCCCCGGGAAGGCCACCACCACCGCCCTGCCGATAACATAGCGGGTGTCCACCGTACCCAGGTTGGAATCCCGGCTGTCGCTAGAGCGGTTGCGATTGTCGCCCATAACGAAGATGTGGCCGTCCGGCACCGTCAGGGGGAACTCCGTCCCCTCCTCCAGGAAGGTCAGCTCATTGATATAGTCCTCCTGCAGAGGCTCGCCCTCCACGTAGACCGTGCCGCTGTCAAAGTCGATGTCTACCGTCTGGCCCGCTGTGGCGATGACCCGCTTGACAATGGGGTCTTTCAAAAAGGTGTCCTTCCGCAGCACCACCACATCGCCGTACTTGTAGTCGTGGTACAGCACGGAGTTCAGCACCAGCATCCGGTCCCCGTCCTGCAGTGTAGGCAGCATGGAGTGCCCGTCCACGCCGATCAGCCGCGCCACAAAGGTGAACAGCACCACCACTGCCAGCACGGAGCACACCAGCGCCTGCACCCACTCGTAAGACTCCTTACCGTCGGACTTTTTTTCCTCCTGCTGGCTCTCCAGCTTTTCTGTATTTTCTTCCATGGTTCTCAATCCTCCTGGTTTAACATTCCCATCCGGGACCAATTCCGCTCTTTGGTCTCCTCCGCCGCTCCCGGTACCGCCAGGTAAAACGCCCGGCCAATGACACCGCGGATGTCCACCGGTCCCAGCGCCGGGTTCCGGCTGTCGTCGCTTCCGTTGCGGTTGTCGCCCATGACAAAGACACAGCCCTCCGGCACCGTCAGGGGAAACTCCGTCCCCTCGTCCGTGAAGGTGGGCTCCCGAGTGTAGGGCTCCTCCAGCGCCGCGCCGTCCACATAGACAGTCCCAAGGGCAAAGTCGATATCCACCGTCTGGCCCGCCGCGGCGACGACCCGTTTTACGATGGGATTTCCCTCATGAAAGCCCGGCTTGCACAAAATCACAATGTCCCCCGGGACATAGTCTCCGCAGAGCCAGCCGTCCAGCACCAGCAGCAGATCGCCATCCTGCAGGGTCTCCCGCATCGACCCGCCGGACACGCCAATGATCCGGACAGCGAATGTAAAGAGCACCACTACCGCCAACACGGAGCACACCAGCGCCTGCGCCCACTCGTACAATTCCTGGCCCGGCATCCGGCCCCTTGTTCTCTTTCCCATCGGCAAAGCTCCCAATTCGTTAATTTTTATAGTATAGCAAAAAATCCTTGACTTCACAAGCCCATGACAAGAAAAAAGAGAGGCCGCAGCCTCTCTTTATCTCCGGATCAAAGCTTCTCCTTGACCTTGGCGCTCTTGCCCACGCGGCCACGCAGATAGTACAGCTTGGCCCGGCGGACCTTACCGTTGCGGACGATCTGAATGGTATCGATAGAGGGAGAGTGCACAGGGAACACCTTCTCCACGCCCACGCCGTAGGAGATACGGCGGACGGTGATGGTCTCCTCAATGCCGCCGTGCTTCTTAGCAATGACAGTACCCTCGAAAACCTGGATACGCTCGCGGGAGCCCTCCTTGACTTTCACGTGGACACGTACAGTGTCGCCGATTTTGACGGTGGGTACTTCGCGGGCCAGGGTTTCTTTGTTCAGTTCCTTAATGAGATCCATGGATTGACTCCTCCTAAAATATAGGCGTTCATGCCGCTTTCCATGGGCGCCGGAACATATCTCACCGGCCCACGGCAGAGGACCACCCTTTGTAGCCTGCATAGGATATCACATCCAGCGACAAAATGCAAGAACTTTTTTACAGATCAGGAATTTTTCAACCCCCCCAACCACAGCTCCCGCCCTGCCGCCGCCAGCAGGCCCGCCGCCGCAGGCAGCAGCCACAGACTGCCCCCCGTTCGGACCATTACCCAGACCAGCGACGCTGCCAGAATCAGCGACGCGCCTCCCCCCGCCCACCGGACAGCCTTCTCACCCTCCGCAGGCCCGGCGGCCCAGGCAGTCAGCAGATACAGGGCCCGCCCACCATCTAGGGGGCGCACAGGAAGCAGGTTAAAGGCGCACAGCACCAGATTCGCGCCGCTGAACACTGCCCACCGTGTTCCTCCCAGCAGCGTCAGCAATGCGGCACACAGGAGATTTGCCCCTGGTCCTGCCAACACCGCCGCCAGCTCGCCGGGGTAAGAGAGGCCTCTCCTGTCCGCCGCCAGCTCCGCGCCAAAAATACCGATCTTCAGCCCGTTAATAGGCGCACTCAGCAGCCACAGCACCAGACAGTGCCCCAGCTCGTGGACGGCGGCGGCCCCCAGCACAGTCCCCAGCAGCTCCCAGCCGTTATCCAGAGCAAACCAGGCCGTCAGCAGACAAAACCCTGGTGAAACGCGGATGCGGTTCGGCAGGTCACACAGCCGCCACATAGTAAATTGGGTTTAAGTACACGCCGTTTCGCTGGAGCTCGAAATGCAGATGGGGCCCGGTGGCCGCGCCGGTCTCCCCCACCTCCGCGATCTTCTGCCCCTTATACACTGCCGTGCCGGAGGCGGCCGTCACCCGGCTGCAGTGAGCGTACAGTGTGGAGTATCCTCCTTCATGGGCCACAATACAGTACCTCCCATAACTGCTGCTCTCCCCCACTGCCGTCACGGTGCCGTCGGCAAAGCAGCCGATCTCTGTGCCGGTCTCTGCCGCCAGGTCCACGCCGTAGTGGAAACGCTCCTCTCCCTCCACCGGATGCTCCCGGTACCCAAAGTTGGAACTCAAGGCCCCAGCAAGCGGAGCACAGTAGTCAAAATCCAGGATTGCCTGTTCCAGGCTGACATTGCTGGGCAGGTTCTGGTCGGAATAGAGTACATAGGCCAGCGCGGCCGCCTCCGTCCGCCCCTGGCCATCGGAGAGCTGTTCCTGAACGCCGCCCCCGGTTTCCGCCGCCGGTTTCTCTGTATCCCGGTAGGCCCGCAGGGTATCCATGGCCGCTGGAAGCTCCCCCAGCGCGGCAGTCTCCAGCACCTCTCCGGGCTCCTCCGGATGAAATACCGCCCGGTACACATCCCGGGCCGCGCCGCCCACATCAGACTCCCCTGCAAAAGCTCTGCCCACGGCGGAAAATACCGCCCGCACATCCACATTCTGCTCCATAGGGCCTGTCAAAAACCGGTCGATCTGGGCCATTCTTCCCGGCAGCAGCAGCTTCACCGCCACCAGCAGGACAAATATGCCCCCGCAGGCCACCAGCTGGATCAGGCGGCGGCGCTCTCCAGCGCTCAGGAACTCCTGTTTCCGCCGGACCGCCTGCCGCGCGCCGCCCCGGCTCCGTCTCCGCCGCTCCGCCGCAATGGTGCCGATCCTCCGTCCCGCCTGCCTTGAGGTCATGGCCGTCCCCTCCTTTTCATTCTTAAAAATTGTATGCGCCGGTATTTGTGGATATGCCTTCAGAGGAGGGGAAACAGCACAGGACCGCCGGTTTCCCGGCGGTCCTGTCACTGTGGTTCACTTTCAGATTTATAGCCTTTGAGATCTCCTGTGGCCGGATTGTCAATCAGACGCCCCTCCCTTGTAAAGCGGGAACCGTGGCAGGGACAGTCCCAGGTGCGCTCCTGGGGATTCCATTTCAACGCGCAGCCCATGTGAGGACACCGCGGCCTTGCCGGTTTCAGCAGGCTCAGCACCGCCTCGGCGGCGTTGACTGCCAGCTGGGGCCGGAGTATCGTTCGAGAGGGAGAGAACACCGGAGCCCATGGATTCTCCCGGCCTGTCACCAGGTCCCCCAGGAGCATAGCCGCCGCCATGGAGGAGGTCATCCCCCATTTGTTGAAACCCGTGGCCACGTAGAGTCCCTGGGTTCTGGCGGAATAGGGCCCGACATAGGGTACGCCGTCCAGCGTCATACAGTCCTGGGCCGCCCAGCGGGCCCGTTCTCTGGAAGCCGGGTAATACCGGGCTGCGCACCGCTTCAGCTCCTTCCAGCCGCCGCCCTGTCCTCCGGTGCGGTGGCCTCCGCCGCCCAGAAGCAGCAGCTCCCCGGCGTTCCGGAGGGACAAGCCGTCCTCCGCCTCGTCCACATACATTCCCGCCACATCAGCGGCATTCTCCAGCGCCAGAACATAAGAACGACGCTGGTACATCTTGAGAAAATAGCTGCCGTGCTTGTTGAGGAACGGAAAGTGGGTGCAGACAATCATCTTTTCCGCCCGGATCTTCCCTGCCGGTGTCGCCGCCACACAGGGCCCCAACTCTAAAACCGGCGTGTGTTCGTAAATGCGGAGCCCTTTTGAGATCGCCGCCGCGAACCGCAGCGGATCAAACTGGGCCTGGCCGGGAAAACGCACCGCCCCAGCTGTAGAAAATGGCAGCGGCGTCTCCTCCTTCAGCTCCGCCGAAACCCCCAGCGCCTCCAAGGCCCGCAGCTCCTGCTCCAGCTTTCTCCTGTCACTCCGGGAATAGACGAAAGCATCCTTCTCCTCAAATCCGCAGTCTATTCCGGTACACAGCCGCCGGTATTCCCGCACAGCCGCCTGGTTGGCCTGCAGATACATCCCCGCCCGCTCCGCGCCGAACTGCCGCAGAAGTTTGTCATAGATCAGCCCGTGCTGGGAGGTAATCTTGGCCGTGGTGTCTTTCGTTATGCCGCCGCAGAGTGCATCGGCTTCCACCAGGATATTCTCCACGCCCAGCTCCGTCAAACGGCGGGCACACAGCAACCCTGCCAGCCCGCCGCCGATGACCAGCACATCCGTACGGCAATCGCCTTGCAGAGAGGGAAACCGGGGAAGCTCCGTCCCTCTGGACCAAATTGACTCCATCTTTCATCACCGGAGATAGTATGCGGCATTCCCGAAATTTTTAAGCGTTCTTTTTTAAAACAGCGGCCGGTTTCGCCTCCTGCTGATGCCTCCGCCGCTTTCCGGCCCCGCTCCGGCAGACGTGGGTGCCGCCCTGCCGCGCCGCCTCGTACTCCTGCATCAGCTCCGGCGTGATGGCCGGGACAGACCGCCGCCCCACCCAGGCACCGTCCTCCCGAGCGGTCAGCGTCAGCCGGCATAAAAACCGCCCATGTTCCTGACAGCGGAACACCGCATAATAGACCAGAGGGACCGCCGCGCCTCTTGGCCGCGCAAAACTCCACCGGCTCACAGAGCCCACCCGTCCGCACACGGGGCAGCTCGGATGCCGCCCCGCCTTGGCATTCAAAACATCCGCCGGGCTGGACAAAGGTCCCACTTTCCGGCGGGACTGCCGCGGAAAGGGCAGTTTAGAAAGACGCGGCGAGAGCAGTCGGCGAGGCTTTTTCCGCTTGTCCGGCCGGTAGGCCAGAGCCTCCGGTGTGATCCAGCCGGCTACCACAGCAGTGTACATGGCGTCATTGAGCGCATTGTGATAATCGAACACATCCGGAATGCCGCAGTACTCCGCCGCCCGCCACAGCGCCACCTGCTGTTCCGTGCCCACCAGATAAGAAAAGGCCATCTGGAGGTCGCAGACCGTCTCCACCGGCACTGGAGGGATTTTCCAGTATTCGCAGTTCTGCCGCAGCGCTTTGAAGTCGTCTCCGCCGCCCCAGGCGGCGAAGGCAGTCTCTCCCCCGCACCAGGCCCGGAACTGCTCCAGCGCAGCGGGAAACTCCACCGTGGACTGAACGGAGGCCTGGAGTTCCGGCAGCTTCCGCGCCCCCGGGTCAAACCGCTTGTGAACCGTGGGTCTGATGAAAATGCTGAACGTGTCCACAATGGGTCCGCCGATCTCCGTTACCCGGACCGCACCGATCTGAAGAATCTCGTCCAGAGGTTTTTTGTCATAGCTGCGGTTCCACTCCAAGTCCAGGATAATCATCTGCATCACTTCTTTTCTCTCTTGTTCTCTCCGCGTACCGGCAAAAGGCCCGGGGCAACGACAGTTGCTCCGGGCCCGTGGATGCAATCGGGATATCAGCCCTTCACCATGGAGGCAATCTCCTCGGCGAAGTTCTCCTGCTTCTTCTCGATGCCCTCGCCCTTCTCAAAGCGCACGGCATCCTTGAAGGTGATGGTGCCGCCCAGGGACTTGGCGGCGGCGGCCAGATACTTCTCTACGGTCAGATCTCCGTCCTTCACAAACTCCTGCTGGAGCAGGCAGTTTTCGGTGTAGAACTTGTTCAGCTTGCCCAGGACAATTTTCTCCCGGACCTGCTCAGGCTTGGAGGCCATCTTGGGATCGTTCTCCATCTGGGCCATCATGATCTTCTTCTCCTCGTCCAGGACATCCTGGGTCACCTGGGTCTTATCCCAGAAGCGGGGATTCAGCGCGGCAATCTGCATGGCCACATCCTTGCCGGCCTCTTCCACCTTCTCGGCGGGCAGGTCGGTATCCAGATTCACCAGCACGCCGATCTTGCCGCCGGCGTGGACATAGGGAACGCAGACGCCGCCCTCGAAGCGGGCAAAGCGGCGGACCTTGATATTCTCACCGATGACCAGGACCATCTCCTGCTGCTGCTGGAGAACAGTCAGGTCAGTGCCGTTGTACTTGCACTCCATCAGAGCGTCCAGGTCAGCGGGATTTGCCGCGGCCACAGTGGCGGCCACACCCTTGACGAAGTCCACAAACTTCTCGTTCTTGCCGACAAAGTCGGTCTCGGCGTTGACCTCCACCACGACGCCCACACCGTTCACAACGGCGGCATAAGCCATGCCCTCGGCGGCAATACGGTCAGCCTTCTTCACAGAGGCAGCCAAACCCTTCTCACGCAGGTACTCGATGGCCTTGTCCATATCGCCGTCAGAGGCGGCCAGGGCCTTTTTGCAGTCCATCATGCCTACGCCGGTCATCTCGCGCAGGTTCTTTACATCAGTCGCGCTGAAAGCCATAATTGCGTTCCTCCAAATTTATTGTATCGCCGTATCTCACTCGGCGGCGGCAGGGGCGGCTTCCTCGGTCTGCTCGCCCTGGCGGCCCTCCAGCACGGCGTTGGCCATGATGGAGGAGATCAGCTTGATGGCCCGGATGGCGTCGTCGTTTCCGGGGATCACATAGTCGATTTCGTCGGGGTCGCAGTTGGTATCGGCGATGGCCACCACGGGGATGCCCAGCTTGT
>NZ_CAJULS010000092.1 GCF_910587525.1 uncultured Oscillibacter sp.
GGAACATCTCCCCGGCGCCCTCGCAGTCGCTGGCGGTGATGATGGGGGTGTGGACATAGACAAAGCCCCGGCTCTGGAAGAACTCGTGAATGGCAAAGGCCGCCACGCTGCGCACCCGGAAGGCGGCGGAGAACAGGTTGGTTCTGGGCCGCAGGTGCTGGATGGTCCGCAGAAACTCCACGCTGTGGCGCTTTTTCTGGAGAGGGTACTCCGGGGCGGAGACGCCCTCCACCGAAATCTGCGCAGCCCTCAGCTCCAAGGGCTGCTTGGCCTCCGGCGTCAGCACCACCGTACCGGTGACAATCAGCGCCGCACCCACGTTCTGGGCGGCGATCTCCTTATAGTTTTCCAGGGCGGCGGACTCCATGACCACCTGGAGATTTTTGAAGCAGGAGCCGTCGTTCAGCTCGATAAAGCCGAAGCCCTTCAAATCCCGGATGGTGCGGACCCAGCCGCCCACGGTGAGGGTCTTCCCGGCCAGGGCCTCGCTGTCGGCAAAAACAGCGGCAATTTTTGTATAGCTCATGAATCTTCACCCATTTCTTGTATTTAGCGGTAAATTCCGTATCATGGTCTATGATTGTACCACGATTTTTTTGATTTTACAAGAGGGCCCGTCTACCTTTCCGGCCCTTTAGACAAAACTTCCCAAAAAGCGGCATATGTGGTATCATATCTGCATATCTCAGTGCGAAACGGGGCGGAGCTTATGATCATTACGGAGACCGGAGTCTCTGGAGGAGGGGACGGCGGAAGGATCCGCCCTCTGGAGGCGGCCGGCTGGAGCGCGGCCATTGAGATCGTCAACGGCTGCTGGCGGTCCCTGTACGCCGGATTTGTCAATCCGGCGCTTCTGAGCGGCGAGGGATGCCGGGAACGGGCCACTCAGCTGGAGCGGGAATTCCGGGAGCGGCGGCTGGAGGAGTACGTCTGGGAGGGGGCTGGCCGGATCCTGGGACTGCTGTCCGTAGGGGACACGGCAGACCCGGACCGGCCGGGGGCTTTTGAGATCTGGCGGCTCTATCTGGCCCCGGAGGCCCGGGGGAAGGGCGCCGGAGGGCTGCTGCTGGCCCACGCCGAAGACCTGGCCCGGCAGCGGGGTCGGCGTGAGACGCTGATCTGGGCCTTTCGGGAAAACACGGGGGCCCTCCGCTTCTATGAAAAGCACGGCTACCAACAGGACCGGGCGGAATACCTGGGCCCGCCCTATCTGGCCAACGGCGTCAGATTTCTGAAATACATATAGACGGCGGCCCTCCACAGGAGGGCCGCCGGTCTGCCGTAAAGGGCGGTGATCTGACAGCGCGGGCCCCTTTTCCCCCCCCGGGCCGGGACCACAGAGTCATCGGATGGAGTTCCACCAGACCCACAGCCCCAGGGGGATGGCGACCTGGAGGGCCAGAATGGCGGGGATGCCGAAGCGGAAGGTCCTGTGGAGGGTCTTGTGATGCCAGGCCTTCATGCCCAGCAGCGCTCCTATGCTGCCGCCCAGGGCGGAGAGGAGAAACAGCGTCTTCTCCGGCACCCGGCGGGTGGCCTCACGGGTCTCCTTCCGCTTTGCCTTCCACTTGTCGATTCCGAAGGCGAAAAACGTCACCAGGTTGATGAGCACCAGCCAAATGGCCAGCAGGCCCCAGGGGGAACCGGCCACCGCCCAGATAAAATCGTTCCGTTCCTCCGGAAGATATACGGATCTGAACATGTCAAAAACTCCTCTCCTCCTGCTCCGGCCGCCGTTCCCTCCGGCAGGTGTCCTGATACTCCGAGGGGGTCATGCCCGCCAGCTTTTTGAATGTGGCGGAAAAATGAGTGATGTCCCGGTAGCCCACCCGCTCCGCCACCTCGTAGACCTTCACCCGGCAGTCCCGCAGCAGCTCCATGGCCTTGTGGACCCGGTAGCGGGTGAGGTAGTTCAAAAGGGTGTAGTCCGTCTCCCGCTTGAAGGTGTGGCTCAGGTGCCCCTCGCTGAGCCCCAGGTGCTGGGCGATGGCGGCGATGCTGATATTGGGGTCGTTGTAGTGCTCCCCGATGTAGTCCATAGCCTCCAGTACGTATTTGCTCTTGTCCCCCTTCTTCAGGCCCGGCAGAGGCCGCTCCGCCTCTCCGGGGCCGGCGTCCATCCGCCGCCGCAGGGCGGTCACCGCCCGCTCCAGGTCTCCGTCGTGGAAGGGCTTGAGGAGAAAGTCCACCGCCCCCAGCCGCAGGGCGCTCTGGGCGTAGGTGAAGCTGTCGTATGCAGTGAGGATGATGACATAGGCGTTGTTTCCCCGCTGGCGGAGCTCACGCAGCATCTCGATGCCGTCCATGTGGGGCATTTTCAGATCGGTGATGATGAGGGAGGGGTTCAGCCGCTCTACGGCCTCCAGGGCCTCCAGGCCGTTGGCCGCCTCCCCCACCACCACGCAGTCCAGAGCGGCCCAGTCCACCGCCAGGACGATGCCCCTGCGGATCATCTCCTCATCCTCCACCACCAGAACCTTTAACATGGGGTTTCCTCCTCTCTGCGCGCCGGCAGCACCGCCGTCACCGCGGCGCCGCCCCCGGCCTCATTTTCCAGGAACAGCCCGCAGCCGTCCCCGTAGTATTTCGTCAGAATCGTGTTCACATTATAGAGACCCAGGTGTCTCCCGGCGGGCTCCTGGCTCCGGTACCGCCCCGCCGCCATCTCAGGCGGCAGGCCCGCGCCGTTGTCCCGGACGGTGATGCGCAGCATCCCCGCCTCCTCCCGGACTGCCACCTTCACCTCGCCGTTCTCCACGCCCTCCAGGCCGTGTAGGATGGCGTTCTCCACCAGGGGCTGGAGGATCATCTTGGGAATCAGGCAGCCCTCCAGCTCCTCCGGCAGCTCCACCCGGAAGGCGAAGGCCCCGGACATGCGGATCTTTTGAATCTCGATGTACCGCTCCAAAATCTCCACCTCCCGCCGCAGCGGGGCGAATTCCTCCGGCGAGATGCAAAAGCGCAGGATGTCCGCCAGATTCGCGGACATCTCCGCCACCTGGGGCACCCTGTTGATCTTGCTGATCCACTTCATAGTGTCCAGGGTGTTGCACAGGAAGTGGGGATTCAGCTGGGCCTGGAGCATCCGGATCTGGGCCTGGTTCAGCTCCCGCTGGTTGGCAACCAGTGCCTCCCGGTTGCGCCGCAGGGCCTCCACCATGTTGTTGAACCGCCCGGCCAGCTCCCCCAGCTCATCCTCGCCCCCGGCGGGGACGGACACATCTAAATTGTCGTGCTCTACCTCGCCGATGCCCTGGCGCAGCCGCTGGATGGGCCGGAACATCTGCCGGCTGAGGGCCAGTCCCATGCACACCGACAGAGCCACGCACACCACCGCGCACCCCAGGCTCACGGTGTGCAGCAGCCGGATGGTCTCCGCCGTGAACACCTGGGGCCGCCGCAGCACCAGACACAGGCCGCTCTTCTCGTGCCGGGCCGCCGCGTAGAGAAACTCCTCCGCCGGGTCGTCCAGCCCCTGACCGGCCAGCAGGCGGCCCCGCAGCCGGGGGGCCAGGGCGTCCGCCAGGGAGGGCTGGACACAGTACACCGGCCGCCAGTAGGGGCTCAGCACCACCAGGTCGTTCTGGGCGCCGTACTTGCCCTCCAGCAGCTGGCGGAAGCCCGTGTAGTCTATGCTGATCAAGAGATATCCCGTCTCCCGGCCCACGGCGTCGGTGAGGCGCGCCGCCCCCTGGAGCAGGGGCCTCTCCGTGTCCGTCACGTCTCCGCAGGCGGAAAAGCGCGGGGGTTCCCCCGGGGCGGGGGCGCTGTAAAGCACGCCCCAGCCGGTGGGCAGCTGCGCCGGCCCCGCCGACCGCCGGGTGGAATACCGCCGGCAGCCCTGGAGATCGTACAGGTCGAACCCGGCGTAGCTCCGGGCCTCCCCCGCGGCGCCGAAGAGCTCGCCGTTAACCAGGGTGTCCTCCGCCCCGTCTCCGGCAAGGGCCCGGGCGGCGATGGGGCTGCCCTGGAGGCGGGACGCAGTCTGGGCGAAGGCGTCAAAAGCCGTGTCCAGGGCGGAGGAGACCGCCTCCAGGTACTCCGCCATCTCCCGCTCCGCCTCCCCCGCCATCCGCAGGCGGAAGACCTGGAGCATCATGGCCGAGCAGGCCAGGGTGGGAATCAGGGAGGCCGCCAGAAAGCCCGCAAAGAGCCGGCGGCGGAAGGAGGGCGCACGCCTCATGGCTCCCCCTCCTCTCCCAGGTAGAAGGCCCAGCTCATCAGCACCGCGTCCCGGCGCCCGCTGGCCCGGGCCACATCGTAGTCCACCAGGGACAGGTCCTCCAGGGGCGTCAGGGACGGCTCCGTATCCCCCCGGACGGAACGCCGGCAGAACTGCTCCTCCAGCAGCCGCTGCACCTCCCGGCTGACGGTGAAGTCCAGAAAAAGCCGGGCATTTTCCTCATGGGCGGCTCCCCGGATCAGGGCGCTGCCGTCGGGAACGCAGCTGCTGCCGTCCAAAGGATACACCAGGGCGATGTCGTCTCCGGCGGCCATGCGCTTGAGGGCCGTCTCCTCCAGCGTCACGCCCACCAGGTCCGTGCCCCCGGCCACGGAGCTGACCACGTCGCCGGACCCCTCCAGCTGCCGCCCGTCCAGATTCTCGGCGAAGCGGCGCAGCGTCTCGTCCTCCTCCCCGCCCACGGCCTCCAGCATGGTGACCAGGGCGGTGAAGCTGGACCCGGACACCGCCGGGTCCGCGAAGGCGATACGCCCCCGCAGCTCCGGGGACAGCAGGTCTCCCCAGCCCGTGATCCGGCCGGCGGGCACCAGCTTGGTGTTGTACACCAGCACCACCGGCAGGGCGGAGAAGGGCGTCCAAAGCCCGTCCGGGCTGCAGAAGCGCTCCTGGATGTTCTCCGCCCCGGCGCAGATATAGGGAGTGAAGCAGTCCCGGTAGGACTCCAGACTCTCCACGCCGCCGCCGAACATCACGTCCGCCGCGGGGGCGCCGGACTCCTCCCGGACCCGCTCCAGAAGCTCGTTGGTACCCCCGGCGGTCACATCCACCCAGATGCCGGTGCGCTCCTCGAACTCCTGGACGATGGGCCAGTAGACCTCCTCCTTGTGGGAGGTGTAGATCACAAGCCTCTGCTCCTCCGGCGGGGCGTAGGCGGCGGTCTCCGGCTTCTCCGCGCCGCAGGCGGTTAAAAGCAGGGCCAGCGCCGCCAGAAGCGGCATGGCGGTCACGTTCCTCACAGCGGACGCCTCCTCTCCCATAGATGATTTACCCATAGTATACCATATCTCTGCCGGCGTTTTCATCCAAATCTGACAAAAACATCAGAAGAAAACAAAAAAAATCAGATTTGCCCCCTGTTCTTTTTTTCCATCCTCCCATACAATAAAATTAACAACCGGCCGAATTTGGAAGAGCCGGGTTTTGTTGAAAATACCGAAGGAGGAACCAAAATGAAAAGAATCTCTGCACTGCTGCTGACTCTGGTCATGCTGTTCACCCTCACCGCCTGCGGCGGCGGCAGCAATCCCCCCGCCCAGGACAGCACGCCCCCCGCCCAATCCGACGGCGGCGGCCAGGACACCCCCGCCCCCGCGGACGACGCCAACCTGACCGAGACCCAGAAGATCATCAAAGAGGCCGAGGGCATGACCCTGGAAGAGCTGGCCAGGAAGGCCATTGAGGAGTCCAACGGCAAGACGTTCTTCGGCGTGGGCAACTCCAGCCGCGGCAAGAGCGCCCTGCCCCTGTTCATTGAGTACCTGCAGTCCATCGACTCCAGCTACAACATGGAGTTTGACTGGCAGCAGCCCAAGAACAACAAGATCTTCGATCAGCTCACCGCCGACTCCCTGAAACCCGAGGGCACCTTCGCCATGACCCTGATTCAGGACGGCAACCAGATCGAGAGCAAGATGGTCCAGACCGGCATCCTGGACACCTTCATCCCCAAGGAGTGGGCCGAGGCCAACGGCACCACCGCCGACAGCTATGACGGGTATCTGGCCCTCCAGACCCTGAACAAGGTCTTCATGTACAACAACACCGGCTCCAAGTCCTATGACAACTGCTGGGACTTTGTGGCTGAGGGCGAGCACGGCCTGTATATGGACATCGACTCCGAGATCGTGGGCAAGAACTTCCTGTACATGCTCACTGAGGACACCTACGCCGGCTGGCTGAAGGACGCCTTCAACGCACTCTCCGCCGATGAGCAGGCCTACTTCCAGCCCACCATCAAGGCCATGGAGTCCGAGGCCGCCGACTTAGGGCTCGGCGCCGATGGCGCGTATGCCCTGGCCTGGATCAAGCTGTGGGTGGAGAGCTACAACGCCCAGACCGACGACGGCCCCATCTGCAACACCCTGGTCGACAAGTCCGCCACCGACCAGTTCGGACTGCTGGTGTACTCCAAGCTCCGCTCCGTGGAGGAGTCCAGCTCCGTGTCCGTCAACAACATCAATGTGGCGGCCTATGACGACGGCTACACCGGCATCGGCGGCTACGGCTACTGCCACTACCTGTTTGTCACTGACAACTCCCCCCTGCCCTGGACCGCCTGCGCCTTCATCGCCTACATGACTGAGACCGTGGACGGCTTCTCCGCCTGGGGCAAGGACATGGGCGGCTACTCCTCCAACCCCACCGTGGCTGAGGGCACCGAGGCCCAGTACGGCCACTCCAAGGGCGGCATGGCCGAGGACGGCACCACTGTGGAGTTCGAGGCCAAGAACGACCGTGGCTACGACTGGTGGACCACCGAGGGCAAGCTGGTTTTGGAGGACCCTGAGTACTGCGCCGACGTGGCCTTCACCGTGGGCAGCTGGGTCGAGATGCTGACCAAGTACAGCGCGGGTTAATCCGGCAGCCGCCGCATAAACCCTCATCATGGAATCAATCAGGTCCGGGGGGCGCGGACGCGCGCCCCGGACCTTCCCTATCCCACCGACCCCCATTGAAAGGACGGATTCCCATGGTCAAAGCAGTTATTTTCGACATGGGCGGCATTCTGCTGGACTTCCCTATGCTGAAACTCACCGCCGCCTATTCCCACACGGCGGAGGACGCCTGCCTCCTGGAGCAGGTCATCTTCAAAAGCCCGGAATGGGTGGCCCTGGACCGGGGGCTCGTGTCGGAGGAGCAGGTCCTCTCCGCCGCCCGGGAGCGGCTGCCGGAGCGGCTGCACGACAACGCAGCCCGGGTGATCGAACACTGGGACGAATATCTCTTCCCCAAGCCGGAGATGAATGCCCTGGCCCGGGAGCTGGACGCCCTGGGCGTGCCGCTGTACCTGCTGTCCAACACCTCCGCCCGCTTTTACCGCTTCCGGGACAAAATCGAGGTCTGGCCCCTGCTGCGCGGCGCCCTCCTCTCCTTTGAGGAGAAGCTCCTCAAGCCGGACCCGGAGCTGTACCGCCGCCTGTTCCCCCGGTTCGGCCTGTCCCCCGGGGAGTGCTTTTTCATCGACGACCTGCATCTGAATGTGGAGGGCGCCCGCTGGTGCGGGATGAAGGCCTTCTGCTATCAAAACGACATCTCCCGGCTCCGCGCCGCCCTGCGTGAGGCCGGTATCCCCGCTGCTCTGGAACGTTAGGAGGAGTTTTTATGAATCAAACGGCCACCCTCCAGGCAAGCAAGTCCACCATCTTTTTCAACAAGGTCAAGACCTTTTTCTCCAAGCCCCACAACGTGATCCTGGTGCTGATGGGCATTGTGCTGACGGTGACCACCGTGGCCCCCATCATCGCCATCGTGGAGGACACCTTCAAAATCCACCCCGGCACCATCGACGCCCACCTCACCGGCCAGGCCGCGGGCTACACCACGGTAAACTATATCGACCTGTTCACCAGCAAGCTGGCCAAGACCAATCTGTGGACGCCCCTGCTCAACACCATCTGGCTGGCGGTGGGCACCTGCGTGGTGTCCATCCTGTTCGGCGGCGTGTTCGCCTTCTTGGTCACACGCACCAACCTGGCCTGGCGCAAGTACCTCAGCTCCATCTTCATCTTCCCCTACATCATGCCCCAGTGGACGCTGGCCGTGGTGTGGCAGAATATGTTCAACTCCAACGCCGTCACCGGCACGTCCAACGGCCTGCTGGCCTCCCTGTTCGGCATTGAAATGCCCCTGTGGTGGTGCAAGGGCCTGTTCCCCAGCCTGGTGGTGCTGGGCCTGCACTACGCCCCCTTCGCCTATATCCTCATCGGCGGCATCTTCCGCAACATGGACGCCAACCTGGAGGAAGCCGCCACCATTCTGGACACGCCCCGGTGGAAGACCATGTGCAAAATCACCCTTCCCATGGTCAAGCCCGCCATTTTGTCCACCATTCTCCTGGTGTTCGGCAGCTCCATGGGCTCCTATCCCGTGCCCCACTACCTGGGCCTGACCACCCTGTCCACCAAGTACGTGTCCATGAACTCCAAGTTCACCGGCGAGGCCAGCATCCTGGCCATCATCATGATGGTGTTCGGCGTGGCCATCATGCTGCTCAATCAGCTCTCCCTCACCAGCCGCAAGAGCTACACCACCGTGACCGGCAAGGCGGGGCAGAGCTCCAAGTTTAACCTGGGCAGGGTGGGGCGGTACGTCATCGCCCTGGCGCTGGTGGTCGTCACCTTCTTCACCAGCATCTTCCCCATCGTATCCTTCGCCTTTGAGACCTTCCTGCCCAACCCCGGCGACTACTCCTTCCTCTACACCGGCGACCCCAGCAATCTCACCACCAAATGGTGGGTTACGGATGAAAACGTGTCGGAGAACGGGATGTACGGTCAGAAGGGCATTCTCCACAACGAGACCATCTGGCGGGCCTTCCGGGGCACCATGCTGGTGAGCGTCAGCTGCGCCCTGCTGGCGGGCTCCATCGGCACCCTCATCGGCTACGCCGTGGCCAAAAGCCGGCGAAGTAAATGGGCCAATTACGTCAACAGCGTGGCCTTCCTTCCCTACCTCATGCCCTCCATCGCCGTGGGCGTGGCCTTCTTCATCCTGTTCTCCAACCAGTATATCAACCTGTTCAACACCTACACCCTGCTCATCATCGTGGGCACGGTGAAGTATATCCCCTTCGCCAGCCGCAGCTCCCTCAACTCCATGCTTCAGCTCTCCGGGGAGATTGAGGAGGCCGCCATCATCCAGGACATTCCCTGGATCAAGCGCATGACCCGCATCATCATCCCCATCCAGAAGTCGTCCATCATCAGCGGCTTCCTGCTGCCCTTCATGACCTGCCTGCGGGAGCTGTCGCTGTTCCTGCTGCTGTGTACCCAGGGCTTCATCCTGTCCACCACCCTGGACTACTTCGACGAGATGGGCCTGTACGCCTTCTCCAGCGGCATCAACCTGATTCTGATCGTCACCATCCTGGTGTGCAACACGCTGGTCAACAAGGTCACAGGGGCCAGCTTAGACAAAGGTATTGGAGGTTAAATTATGCCTGAAATCAGATTGGAACACGTGACAAAGCGGTGGGGCAAGTTCTACGCCGTGGACGATTTGGACCTGGTCATCGCCGACAACTCCTTTGTCACCCTGCTGGGCCCCTCCGGCTGCGGCAAGACCACCACCCTGCGGATGATCGCCG
>NZ_CAJULS010000093.1 GCF_910587525.1 uncultured Oscillibacter sp.
CCCGGGCGGCCTCCACGGCGGCGTTCAGGGCCAGAATATTGGTCTGGAAGGCGATATTTTCAATAGCGGCGATGATTTTGCTGATCTCCTGAGAGGAGCCGGAAATCCGCTCCATGGCAAGGTTCAGGTTCTTGACATACTCCACGCTGATACCCAGCTGGGCGCCTGCCTGTTCCACAAACTGGCCGGCCTCCCTGGTGGCCTGCGCGGTTTTCTGGGCGTTTTCGGAGATGTCGCTGATGGTGGCGGAGAGCTCCTCCACGGAGCTGGCCTGCTCAGTAGCGCCCTGAGCCAGGGCCTGGGCGCTGGTGGACACCTGGTCGGAGCCGGAGGCCACCTGTTCAGCGCTGTTCCGGATCTGGTACATGGTGTCATTCAGTTTGGTCACAATGCTGTCCAGAGACTCTTTAATGGACATAAAGTCCCCCACGTAGTTCTGCCGGGCGCTGTTGGTCAGGTCGCCGCTGGCGATGGAATCCAGCACGGCTGCGATCTCACCGATATAGGAGCGCAGGCGGCGGATGGTCTCCTCAAAGATCCGGCCCAGCTCTCCGATCTCATCGTCAGAATGTACGCTGACATTGATCTCCTCGCCGCTGGTCAGACCCAGACGGCCCTGCTCCAAGTATCCGGCCACCCGTGTGATCTCGGCCAGCGGGGCGGAGACCGTTTTTTTCAGATACGCGGCCATAATCATAACACATATGACGATGACGATGAGGCTCACCACGGAGGACAGAATCACCGTTATGAGGATCTGCCGGCTGGCCTCAGCGCCGGAGATGCCTGCGAAGACCAGCCCGTTGATGTTTCCTCCGGCATCCCTGGTGGGAACATAGGAACAGAGGTACTCCTCGTCCAGGATGATCGCCTTGCCCACATAGGACTGCCCCTGCTGGAGCACGGTGTTGGACAGGCTGGAGGAGAGCTTGGTGCCCACGGCCCGCTCCCCATCCTGAATCACCGTGGTGTAGGCCCGGGTATCGCCCTCAAAAATGGTGAACTCACAGCCCATGCGGCTTTTCAGCTCGTCCAGCAGCTGGTTGGGGTCCTCACCGCCGCCGGTCTGACTGAGGAGATAGGACAGCATATTGGTACCGTTAGTGCAGCGGTCTTTCAGCATTTTAGTGGTCAGGCTGCGGAACATGGCCACACACATGGCTACTGCGAAAATGACTGAGACCACCTGCATGATAATGACCACTTTGCCGACCTTCTGGCCGATGCGCTTATTTGTTTTGACGGCATCGCCCTTGGAGAACTGGTTTTTTTTCATGCTTGTTCACTCCATCTGTTATAATGTTTCTCTGCGGGCGGGATTACCCGCCCAGCCTATCAATTATAATAAGATATGGAGCTTTTTGCAACCCTATTTTTCGTCTGCTTTTTTGACAGAGAATGACTGGGAGGCAGGGTGAACACTGGTAAAGTTGAAAAACAGAGAGGACCGTCAGGCCCCGGTGTTTGGACGGGAATCTGACGGCCCTTTTTACAGATAAATGTAAGCGGCAGGCGGCCATTCTTTACCACACCCGGTCCGGACACAGGCTGTCCCAGCACCAGAGGGTCTGGTCTGTATGCAAAATGATCTCACATTCCTTATGATGGGGACCAAACCAGGCCCAGCACTTGTGAAGAATGGACTGCCAGCTCTGATACTGTGTGATGAACTCCACCTGGAGAGACCCGCCGTTGACGGCGGCGAGAAAGTTTCCCGGCTCCCAGCTGACCCGGAGGGCGTTTCGCCGCTGTTTCTCCGTAAACACGTAGATGTCTGCGCCGTCGATGTCCTCGTCAAGAATCCGGTATTTCACCTCGGAAGGACCGGTCCTGACAATTTTGCCTGTGGAGTTCAGCGGGTGGTCCCGGGTTACCCAAAAGCCGTCCGGAAAATAAAAGGACAGCGTCCTGCTCTCATAGCTCATTTTTTCCGCGCGGCAGTCATGGAGGCTGAACAGGGAGGGGTCATCGTCACAGTGCCGGTACATATTCCGTGTCTCCCATCAGCCCTGCGGATGGCTCTTTTTATAGGTGAGATACCCCTCCAGGATCAGCGACGCCGCCACGGCGTCCACGGTTTTCTTTCGTTTCTTGGCGTTCTTGCCGCTGTTCATCAGAATCTGGTGGGCGTCGATGGTGGTGCGGCGTTCGTCCCAGAGGACCACTGGAAGGCCGGTCCGCTCCTCCAGCAGGGCCCGCATGGTGTGGGCCTTCTGTGACCGGGGGCCCAGAGTGCCGTCCATGTTGACGGGGTGGCCCAGTACCAGTTCCTCCGCGCCGTGCTCCGCCGCCAGGGCAGCAATCCGGTCTGCCGCGGCCTCCGGATGATAGGCATCGATGGTAGCGGTGAACCCTGCCAGCAGGCCGGTGGGGTCCGAGACGGCGATGCCGGTGTGGGCGTCGCCGTAGTCGATGGCCATAATACGCATATATTCCTCACTTTCCGGGGACAAAGTCCTCCTCCACGGGGTAGCTGTCGGTGTCGGAGAAGTGCCACCACTCCCCGCTGTACGGCTTGAAGCCGCAGTCCGTCATCACGTCCTCCAGCAGCCGGGCGTTGGCGGCGGCGGTTTCCGGTACGTCGCTGTAGTCCCGGTCTGCCAGGGGAGAGAAATCGTCAAACCCGGTGGGCATCTCCACTGGAGAGCCGTCTTCCAGCACCAGGGTCACGTCTACGGTGTTTCCCCGGCTGTGGGAGGAGAAGCCTCTCTCCGGGTTCGCTACATATACCGGGTCCGGGTACACCTCCCACAGGCGGAACTGGGCCGCCGCGGGGCGGAAGGCGTCCCAGACCAGCAGGGAGTACCCCTGGGCGGCCAGGGCCTCCTGGGCGGCGGCCAGTTTCTGGATGGTGCTGCAGCGGAGGTATGCCTCTGTGAAATCATAGATGGTCTGGCCGGTAAAATTGTCCTCTCCAGCGTATTTCAGGTCCACCCGGATGCCGGGGACCCATTCCGCCACCGGAAGAAAGTCCCCGGGGGCGGGAGGCGGTTCCGGCTGGGGAGCGGGTTCCGGGACCGGTTCAGGTTCCGGGAGAGGGATGGGCTCCGGGACAGACGCCGGCTCTTCCGCCGGTGGAGGCGCCTCCGGCGGCGGGGGCGTCCGCTGCCCGCAGCCTGCCAGAAGGAGGGAGAGCCCCAGCGCCAGCGGCAGAAAAAGTCGCATGGTTAACACCTCGGTCATTCCGGTTATACTGATCAAGTGGAGTATAGCACACTTCCCGGGACAAAACAAGCCGCCGAAGGAAAGCCACAGAAATCTGGAATTTTTTTGCGGAAACAGTTGACCTTGGACTTGACTTGTGGTAAAATTCCATTTACCTGCGAGAAGGGGCTTTTTTGTCGTGCGCACATTTCGCTTTTCGGCGTGCGGCGAAGGCCGGACTTCCAATCAGCAGGGAGGCAGTCGGCATTCCCGGCGAAGCCGGAGAGATGCCAATAATAAGGAGGTGCCGTTAATGCGCGTAAAAGTCACTTTGAGGTGCAATGAGTGCAAGCAGAGAAACTACAATACGATGAAGAACAAGAAGAACACCCCGGACAAGCTTGAGCTGAACAAGTATTGCCGCTTCTGCAGAAAGCACACGCTCCACAGCGAGACCAAGTAACAAGAATGAAGAAAGGGCGTGTAACGTATGGCTGAAGAAGCGAAGAAGAAAAAGGACCGCGGGCTCTGGTTCCGCGAGATGAAAAGCGAACTGAAAAAGGTCGTCTGGCCGAATAAGCAGACGGTGATGAAGAACACCGGCACCGTGCTGCTGTGCTCTCTGGTGATCGGCGCCTGCATCTGGATCTTTGACTTCGTGGCGGTCTCCGCTGTGGATATGATCCTCAGCGTGTTCGGTGCGTAAGGAGAGCGGTATGTCAGACAGCGCGAAGTGGTATGTGATCCATACCTATTCCGGCTACGAGAACGCCGTCAAGACCAGCATTGAGAAGTTTGTCACCGGCCGCGGTATGGAGGACCAGATCCTCCGGATGGAGATCCCCATGGAGACGGTGACCGAGGTCACCGACTCCGGCGCCACTAAGGAGGTGGAGCGGAAGGTCTTCCCCGGCTATGTGCTGATCAAGATGATCATGACGGACGAGACATGGCATCTGGTGCGGAATGTCCGCGGCGTCACCGGTTTTGTGGGCTCCGCCAACAAGGCCATCCCCCTCAGCGAGGAGGAGGTGTTGGCCATGGGCATGGAAAAGCACGAGATCGTGGTCAGGTACAGCGTGGGCGACCATGTGCGGATTATGGACGGTCCGCTGGCCAGCTTCACCGGCGTGGTCGAAGAGATCGAGCCGGAGAAGAACCGGGTCAGCGTGGTGGTCTCCATGTTCGGCAGGGAGACGCCTGTGGAACTGGAGCTGGACCAGGTAGAGGTCCAGGCCTGACCATCCGGCGCTTTTGGGCGCTGTTCTGCCGGAGATGTTCCGGCGCAAGTGGGAGGGGCCATTTTGCCGCCCCGCCAAAGACGGGCGCTCTGCCCGCCACCACATTTATAATTTAGGAGGTGCTACTCCGTGGCACAGAAAGTAACAGGTTATATCAAGCTGCAGATTCCCGCAGGCAAGGCGACTCCCGCGCCTCCCGTGGGTCCCGCCCTGGGCCAGCACGGCGTCAATATTGCCGCCTTCACCAAGGAATTCAACGAGCGCACCAAGAACGACGCGGGCATGATCATCCCCGTGGTCATCACCGTGTACGCCGACCGCTCCTTCTCCTTTATCACCAAGACGCCCCCGGCGGCCGTCCTGATCAAGAAGGAGTGCAACATCGAGTCCGGCTCCGGTGTGCCAAACAAGACCAAGGTGGCCACTATCTCCAAGGCCTCCATCCAGAAAATCGCCGAGATCAAGATGAAAGACCTGAACGCCGCCAATCTGGAGTCCGCCATGAGCATGATCGCGGGCACCTGCCGCTCCATGGGCGTTGTTGTCGGCGACTGAGCCGAATACCTAAAACCTGCCGAACGGCTAAAGAGGCCGTTCCATACAGTGGGAGGAACTGTTTCCGAAGAACCACTATGAGGAGGAAGTAACATTGTTTAGAGGCAAGAAATATAAGGAAAGCGCCAAGCAGATTGAGAAGAACACGCAGTATGAGGCTGCGGAGGGCTTGGCTCTCGTTTGCAAGACCGCCAGCGCCAAGTTCGACGAGACCGTCGAGCTGCACGTGAAGCTGGGTGTCGACTCCCGCCACGCCGACCAGCAGGTCCGCGGCGCCATCGTCCTGCCCCACGGCACCGGCAAGACGGTCCGTGTGCTGGTGTTCGCCAAGGGTGACAAGGCCGACGCCGCCCGCGAGGCTGGCGCCGACTACGTCGGCGAGATGGACCTGGTGGAGAAGATCCAGAAAGAGAACTGGTTTGACTTTGACGTGGTGGTTGCCAGCCCCGACATGATGGGCGTGGTAGGCCGTCTTGGTAAGGTCCTGGGCCCCAAGGGCCTGATGCCCTCCCCCAAGGCCGGCACCGTAACCCCCGACGTGGCCAAGGCCGTACAGGAGGTCAAGGCCGGTAAGATCGAGTACCGTCTGGACAAGACCAACATCATCCACTGCCCCATCGGCAAGGTGTCCTTTGGCCCCGAGAAGCTGGTGGAGAACTACAACGCCCTGATGGGCGCCATCGTGAAGGCCAAGCCCGCCGCCGCCAAGGGTCAGTATATCCGCAGCTGCGTCGCCGCCTCTACCATGGGCCCCGGCGTGAAGATGTCTACGGCAAAACTTGTCTGATAGTCTGCTGAAAGGGGGGACTGCCGTCCCCCCTTTTTGTATTCCTCTTACCGGCCGTGGACTGGCGCTGCTGCCCGTTGATCTCGCCCTGGAGACCGGACAGGCGCTCAGAGAAAGGCACATCCCCGAGGTTTTCCTGAACGACCTATAAAAACGCTTCATAATGGGAAACTCCCTTTTCAGATTAGTGTTGCTGAAGGCCGCTTCGTCAAACTACTTGTCAAAATATCTAAAACGGGCAACCACCCGTTAATGGATGGCTGCCCAATAAACTGGAAGTTACAACACTATTGACTTATCACTGGTTTTCCATCTTTATCAAGAAGTGGTGTAAAACCTGCTGCATTTCCATTTCTATGAAAAATATAGTTTACGCCAGTTTGAGTATCAATCCAAATTTCAATTACATCAATAGTGCCTTGCTTATAAATTTTTTTAAAACGCTCCATAAGTATTCCTCCATAAATACCGATTTGTTGAGCCTATTATAGCACTGGACTCCTGCCATTTCAATATGCTTTTGTGGAAACCGCCGAAGTTATATTCCAGCAACACATTTCTTAAAAGGGACATGGGAAATTAGGGCTTGACTTTTTGCCAAACCCTGTATATAATACTTCTTGCGTTCCAAAGACAGCAGGTGGGCACTGCCCGTAAGTCCTGCCGAGGATGGCATATCGTGAGATTGCTGCTCCGTCCGTGCGTCTTTGCGCGGACGGTTCTTTTTTGAACGCGCCTATGATTCCTATGGAGGTGAACACAAGAATGCCTAACGCAAAGGTCTTATCCGAAAAGCAGGCCATCGTGGCCCAGCTGACTGAGAAGATCCAGAAAGCCACCGCCGGTGTGATTGTCGACTACAAGGGTATCACCGTTGAGGAAGACACTGCGCTGCGCCGTGAGTGCCGTGAGAATGAAGTGGATTATGCGGTTGTGAAGAACACCCTGCTTCGCTTTGCTTTCAACAACACCGGCCTGAGTGATCTGGACGATCTGCTCAACGGCACCACGTCCCTGGCCCTGTGCGATGATCCCGTGGCCCCTGCCCGTGTCATGGCCGATTACGCCAAGAAACTCAACGGAAAGTTTGAG
The DNA here is from genome assembly GCF_910587525.1 of uncultured Oscillibacter sp. Lineage (GTDB taxonomy): Bacteria > Bacillota > Clostridia > Oscillospirales > Oscillospiraceae > Oscillibacter. Next base: position 6,820 of record NZ_CAJULS010000093.1, read on the forward strand.
ATCAAGGGCGGCTTCATGGACGGCAAGCCCGTGGATCTGGCCACCATCAACTCTCTGGCGTCCATCCCCGCCCTGCCCGTGCTGCAGGCCCAGGTCCTGGGTACCATGCTGGCCCCCATCACCGGTCTGGCTGTCGTACTGAAGCAGATTGCCGAGAAACAGGGCGCTCCCGCTGAGGAGGCCGCTCCTGCCGAAGAGGCTCCCGCCGCCGAGTAAGCGGCACCCACACACTTAAAAATTTACTATCAGGAGGTTCATACAATGTCTGAGAAAGTTACCGCCATGATCGAAGAGATCAAGGGTCTGACCGTTCTGGAGCTCAGCGAGCTCGTCCACGCTCTGGAGGAGGAGTTCGGCGTCTCCGCCGCCGCCATGGCCGCTCCCGCCGCCGCCGCTGCCCCCGCCGCCGAGGAGAAGACCGATTTCGACGTGGTCCTGGCCGGCTTCGATGCCGCCGCCAAGATCAAGGTCATCAAGGTTGTCCGCGAGATTACCGGCCAGGGCCTGGCTGAGGCCAAGGCCACTGTCGAGGGCGCTCCCACCACTCTGAAGGAGGGCGTTTCCAAGGATGACGCCGAGGCTCTGAAGAAGCAGATCGAAGAGGCCGGCGGCAAGGTCGAGCTGAAGTAATTTCAGGCGATTTTACAAGTCGTTCCCCTCAGAGGGGACGAGGCATTTTTCGCAATGGAGAGGCCCGCGGCAAATGCCGCGGGCCTTTTTACTGCCTGGAGAAAAGAGAGGAATGATTTATGAAACGGGAGCGTTTTCAATCAAGGCTTGGATTCTTGCTGGTGAGCGCGGGGTGCGCCGTGGGCATCGGAAATGTGTGGAAATTCCCATATGTCACCGGTGAGAACGGCGGCGGCGTATTCGTGCTGTTCTACCTGCTGTTTCTGGTGATCATGGGCGTGCCGGTGCTGACCATGGAGCTGGCGGTGGGCCGGGCCAGCCGGAAGAGCGCCGTGCTGAGCTACAAGGCTTTGGAGCCGGAGGGCAGTAAGTGGCACGTCCACGGCTGGTTCTGTGTGGCGGGCTGCTGCCTTTTGATGATGTTTTATACCACCGTCTCCGGCTGGATGCTGGGTTACTTCTTCAAATTTGCCGCCGGGGCCTTTACAGGTCTGGAGGGAGAGGCGGTGGACAATATGTTCTTTGAGGGGATGCTGGGGAACCCGGCGGAGATGACCATCTGGATGGTAGTTACCGTGCTGGCCGGTTTCCTGATCTGCAGCTTTGGTCTGCAAAAAGGCCTGGAGCGCATTACCAAAGTGATGATGGTGGGTCTTCTGGCCCTGATCGCCGTGCTGGCTGCCCACAGCCTGACTCTGCCGGGCGGCATGGAGGGCGTGAAGTTCTACCTTCTGCCGGATTTCCGGCAGGCTGCTGAGGTTGGCCTGGGCAGTGTGATCACTGCCGCCATGAATCAGGCTTTCTTCACCCTGAGCCTTGGTATTGCCGCCATGGAGGTCTTCGGCAGCTATATGAGCCGGGACCACACGCTCACCAGCGAGGCAATCCGCATCTGCTCGCTGGACACCTTTGTGGCGCTGATGGCGGGTCTCATTATTTTCCCGGCCTGCACAGCCTTTGGCGTCCGGCCGGACAGCGGTCCATCCCTGATCTTCATCACCCTGCCCAAGGTGTTTTTGAACATGGCTGGCGGACGGCTGTGGGGAGCGCTGTTTTTCCTGTTTATGACCTTTGCCAGCTTCTCCACGGTCATCGCCGTGTTTGAGAATCTCCAGGCCAACTGCATTGATAACTTCGGCTGGAGCCGGAGGAAAGCTACCCTGATCAACTGCGTACTGATTCTCATTGCCAGCTTCCCCTGCGTCCTGGGATTCAATGTCTGGAGCGATCTCCAGATTATCGGAGGCCGGGGGGTGCTGGACAGCGAGGACTTCCTGGTGTCCAACCTGTTGCTGCCCTTGGGCTCCCTGGTGTACCTGCTGTTCTGTGTCAGCAGATGGGGGTGGGGCTACGACAGGTATCTGGAGGAGGCCAATACCGGAGAGGGAGTTAAGATGCCCCATTGGCTGAAGCCTTACTTCCAGTATGTGCTGCCGGTTCTCATCCTGGTGATCCTGATCCAGGGATTGATCCCCGCATAAATGACCGCAAAAAAACTTAAAAAAGCACCGCTCGGCCGAAAAGGCAAAGCGGTGCTTTTTTTAATCCGTATTATTCCCGCAGACCCATGGTCTCCCATCTGTGGCCCAGGAAGCGGGGGAGGAAAAAGGCGATGCGGAGAATCCAGTCCACAAACATGGCCATCCAGATGCCCAGCACGCCAAAGCCCAGGTGCCGGCCCAGCAGGATGCCAAAGCCCACCCGCATGGTCCACATGGATACGGTAGAGACCACCATGGTGAACCGGGTATCTCCGGCGGCCCGAAGGGCCTGGGGCAGGGTGAAGGACAGGGGCCAGATCAAAACGCCCATGACGCCGTGCATCCACACAATCTGCCGGGCATAGCCCGCCGCCTCGTCGGACACGTTATACAGCCGCAGCAGCAGCGGCAAAGAGACGAGAGTGATGGCGATAAACACCACCATGAAGAGATAGGTGTATTTCATCAGCTTGCTGGTATAGGACCGGGCCTTTTCATAGCTGCCTGCCCCGATGCAGCGGGAGACCACCGTCACAATGGCAAGGCCCAGGGCGTTGCCCGCCACGCACTGGAAG
>NZ_CAJULS010000094.1 GCF_910587525.1 uncultured Oscillibacter sp.
CCTATGCGATATTGCGCTTCCAGAAGCGCAAGGCCGGTTCCGTCGCGGCCTGTGAACGTCACAACGAGCGGAAAAAAGAAGCCTACAAAAGCACCCCGGATATTGACATGGAGCGTTCCGGGGAGAATTATCATCTTGTCGCCCCGCCCCGGTATACCTACAAAAAGGAGATCAAACCGCATGACGGGGGCGGCGGGGTGCCGGGTGCGCCGGGACAGTGTGATGCTGGTGGAAAGGCAAGCTTCACCGATGTTCCCGCCAATGCGGACTATGCGCAGGTTGTACCGTGGGCGGTAGAGAACAAGATTACCAGTGGAACAGGCGGCGGCAACTTCTCTCCCGCCGCTACCTGTACCCGTGGACAGATTGTCACCTTCCTCTATCGCGCTATGGGGCAGTAAATTCAGACGATTTTTGTCATTTTGACAGCATGTAAAACCTGAAAAAATACCCACCACCTTTGTTTTTTGGAAAGGTGGTGGGCTTTTTTCAGGCGCGGGAAATCCTTAATTTAATGACATTGGCCTGTAGGCTGGGGATTTTTCTATGCTCCCGAAACAAACTTGCTCTGTCAAATAAAGTTACACAAGTAGGAGGAATATTTCAGGAGAGGGTATGGTGTTTTAATGAGAAAGCAGTTCTTGTAATTTTTACATGCTTACATAGATTTGCGGTATAAAGCGAGATCAGTTTGTGACAACAACCGCGGAGATCATAGCCTTCCCGTCAGAAGTCAATTGCGCGTCCAGAACGATTGTTTCACCAGGCGCGGGCGTAATAGAGACAGTTCCCATAGAGTTGTACGCACCCAGTGCGTCTGCATCCCGAACCTCAAACACAATTTCAATATCACGGTTCATGCAAATATAAAGGGTATTATAGGCTTCAGAAAAGTGATCCCCAAATTCAGCATTGTCCATTCCGAAGAACACAGACTTCGGCACATTGAGCTCCGCCTGATTGAACTTCCAAAAGCGCGCGTCAATTTGTTTTTCGTTATCAGCCGTTAAATAGAGATAAATATCACTTTCATCGTTAAAAGCGTCTTCATTTGACAGACTTGTTATGCTGTCTATTGTGATCATGTGTGAGAAGTAAGGATTATACAAATAAGTGTGTGAGAAATCGCCAAGACCATCGAAGTGCACATCGACAAAATGAGCTGGATCAGACCAGTTAACGCCAATCATTGCAGGGCCATCATCCGGATCATCCCAGGCCCATGGCATTTTAGCTTTATTTTTTCCGTAGGTATCTCCATAGAGCTGTCCAAAAGCGCCGAAAGTCGAATCGGGGCCTCCAATATCATAACGCCGCTCCCAAAAAACATCCATACTAATCAGTTCGTAGTCATACACATATTCATAATTGCCAGCGGCGTTTTCTGGTACCATTGAAAGGCCGTCTGTGTACCGGTAGATGATTCCGTCATCACCCTGAGCTGCAGATCCATCGTATGCCCGCACACCATGTCCCGCATTTGTGCCGATACCATTTGGAGAGATATAAACGCACGGATGCCCATTGTCAAAGATAACAGCGCCATCTATATCGTCACTTCCGTCAATGATACTGCTATCATTGGAGTATTGGTAGAAGTGGTTGTGTGCCTGCGTTTCCATCAGCACAAATGATCCATAGGGGGCCCCGTCTTTTTTTATTACAAATAATGCACCTTCAAAATCATTTTCATGTTTTTCAGCGGAAATTGGGCCATCATCCCGTGGATGGAAAAAGAAATAATTGATAAAGTAATGTGTTTCAGTCTCTTGCGCAGAATAGTAAACAGCAGATGCCAGGGGGTAAGAAAAAGTATTTTCCCAATTGTTTCCACCAGCCCAGTCCCCGTCAAAATCAAATCTGGTCAGGAAGTCAGCACGCACGTCGTAGGATGTGGTGACATCTTGATAAATCGTAGGCGCCCAGACAGCGGCTAATTCTGAATAATCTGGGCTGTCAGGGCCAACAGCTCCGGCACACATACCGGATAAAAGTACAGTTGTTAAAACTAATGAGAAAAAACTCCTGAATACTTTTTTCATCTGCGCTCTCCTCTGTCAAAATTGTGGATAGCAACCGCGTTGAAAAAGGCATGGCGGACGCATTGTGTCTTTTTTACACCTCCCCTGTGTTTTGCCCTTTTGCGTATCATGGCTGAATTCAGCGGCGCGGTTTACAGGTGGCCCGTTCAACCAGTACAGGGGGGATCATGACCGGCTGTGCGCAGGCGGCGTCCGGGTGCTGGATCTGTGTGAGAAGCCGGTCCGCGGCAGTCTCCACCACCAATCTGGCCCGGTGGTCCAGTGTGCTCAGCCGGATGTGGGGGAACCCGGCGTAGATGATATTGTCGAAGCCCAGCAGGGAGATGTCATCGGGAATGGAGATGTGGAATTCCCTGGCGGCGGACATCACGCCCAGGGCGATGGTGTCGCAGGCAGCGAAGACGGCCGTCTCCCGGAAGGGATTCAGGAAGAACTGCCGTGCCAGATGATACCCCACCTCCATGGTGGAGGAGAAGGCGCCGTTGGTAAAAGTCCGCACGGACATGCCCAGCCGGTCCGCAGCGGCGGCAAACCCCCGCTGCCGGGCCAGGTGGGAGTAGTTGTTCTCCCGGGCGCCCAGATACGCTACCTCGGTATGCCCGAGCCGGAAGAGGTACTGGGCGGCCATTTCGCCGCCGGCGGCGCTGTCCACATAGACGGAGGGGATGGCGAGCTGGGGATCGTCCAGCCCGCCCTGGAGGACAATGGGGATGTATTTGAGATAGCGGCGGATCAGCTCCGGCGCCTGTTTGGAGGAGCTGGCCAGAATGATGCCGTCCACCCGGTGCCCGATCAGGAAGTCGAAGAGCTGCCCGATGTTGCCGTCCTCCACCCGCCCCCGGCAAAGGAGAAGATGGTAACCCCGCACGCGGAGAAACCGCTCCAGCGCCAGGGCCATATCGGCGAAGAGGGGGTTGTCCAGGTCGGACAGGATGCAGCCCGCCAGGTTGGTTCTCCCGGAGCTGAGTCCGCGGGCCAGCAAATTCCTGCGGTAGCCATACTGCCGGCACAGGTCCAGGATTTTGTCCCGCAGCTCAGGCGCCACCGTGGGCGATCCGTTCAGCACCCGGGAGACCGTGGCGCAGGAGACGCCGGCGATTCTGGCGATGTCTTTGATTGTGACAGTGCCCATAAAGCGCCTCGCCCCCTGTATAAAACGGTTGCATAAGATAGGGATGACTTTTTGCGGATGTGCGGAGATTTGATTGCTTTTTAAAATCTCAATCACAATCAGAAATAGGTCATACATCCTCTTTACATGACATTATAGGTGAAAATATACAAAAAAGCAATGGAATATCCACGGGCGTTTTTGCACAAAAACAAGGGTGTTTTTTGGAGAAATTACAGAAAATGGTTTTATGGATTGACGATTTTTACCCGCTGTGATATTTTAATAAATGAAAACGGTTGCATGAAATGCTGCAAGGATAGAGTAGAATACCATGAAGCGAGTGACAGTTCGAGATATAGCGGCGCTGGCGGGGGTGAGCACCTCCACGGTCTCCCGGGCGTTGAACGACCATCCCGCGATTACCCAAAAGACCAAAAAAGCCGTCCGTGATGCCTGCGAGGCGCTGAGCTATGTCCCGGACATCACGGCCAAGGGCCTTGCGGGACAGGAGACGCATACCATCGGCATTATCGTTCCGGACATCTCAAACCCCTATTTCTCTGCCCTCTGCACAGCCATGGAGGGCCGCGCGGCGGAGGCGGGATACAGGGCGATTCTCATCAACACGCTGCACGACCCGGCATACGAGCTGGAGGCCATTGACCAGCTGCTGTCCCACAGGGTGGACGGGATGCTGATTACCGCATCTTCCCCCGATTCACAGAGAAAGCACGGGGCATTGCTGGGGGATGTGCCCTGTGTCTATCTTGGAAGCAACCACGGGCCTGACTGCAGTTATGTGGAGGCGGATAACGCCCGGGGGGCCTATGAGGCGGCGCAGTATCTGCATCTCCTGGGCCACCGCGAAATTGCCTTTCTGGGAGGCCGGCAGGGGACCCGGACCCTGGAGCAGAGGCTTGCGGGATACCGGCGCTCCATGACGCTGAACGGCCGTCCCTGCCGTGAGATCACTTGGGCGGGAGAGGAGAGCGGCCTGCTGCAATGGTGCGGCGAACAGGCGGAAGAGCTCTTCCGGAGCGGAGAGCGCCCGGATGCGGTTCTCGCCTACTCCGATATGGCGGCGGTGAAAATTCTTGAGGCGGCTGAGGTCTGCGGTCTCCGGATACCGGAGGACCTCTCCTTGATCGGGTTTGATAACATTTCTTTTGGAGGCCTGCCGCAGATGGAACTCACCACTGTCTCACAGAAAAAGTTCCGGGCGGGCCGGCTGGCGGTGGACCGCCTGCTGAAAAAAACCGGCGGAGAGAACATACAGACCAGGGACGTCCTTCAGCCGGAGCTGATTATCCGCTCCACCTGCCGAAAAAGAGAAGCACAGGAGGGAATATCATGAGAGGAATTCCACTGGAGGAGCGCAAGGCCCTGGGGGCGCTGCTGGACACCCGGTCCCAGGGGGAGGTCATGGCCATGATCCCCCAGTTTGGGGAGGCGGAGACCGACAACTTCGTGCCCCCGCCGGAGACGGCGCCGGAATCCTTGGGGGTGCTGATGTTCAACATGGAGCGGGGTGTCCACCTGGAGGAGATTCAGGATTTTCTGCGAGACTGCCCGGATATCCGGCCCTTCGACCTGATCCTGGCCAACGAGCTGGACGACGGCTGCGCCCGGTCCGGCAACAAAAACACCGCCCGGGAGCTGGCGTCGGCCTTCGGCCTGAACTACGCCTGGGGTCTGGAGTTCATCGAGCTGGTAAACGATAAGAATGAGAAGGGCTTCCACGGAAACGCCGTGTTTTCCCGCTGGCCCATCCGCCGGGCGGGGGTCATCCGATTGCCGGAGGAGTACAACTGGTACTTTGACCGCCAGAGGCGCATCGGCGGGCGGCTGGCAGTGTTCGCGGAGCTGGATGTGGGCGGGCGGCCCCTGGGGGCCGTGTCCATCCACCTGGAAAACCGGGCTGACGGCCCGGGCCGCGGCCGTCAGATGCGGGCCATTTTGGACGCGGTGGAACGGGAACTGCCGGACATGCCGGTGATCCTGGGGGGCGATCTGAACACCAACACTTTCGACGGCCGGGACAAGGAGGACATCGGCGTCATCGCCGCAAGTTCCGAGCTGCGCCGCCGCTGCCTGGAGGACGTGTTCCAGTTTGAGGAGCTTTTGCCCATGGCGGCGGAGGCGGGCTATGAGATCGTGCCGGGGGAGCCGAGACACACCCGGCGCAAGCCCCTGCCAGGGGGAGACTTCCTGCCGCTGCGGCTGGACTGGATTATGCTGCGGGGCGCCCCGGCGGGGGAGAGCCGCATGGTCTCCACCGCCCGGGAGGACCTGACCTACGCCCGTCCCGGCTCGGCTCTGGCGGCCTTCACCGGGGCGGAGCTGTCCGACCACAACGCGGTCTGGGCCATGTGCCGCCTGGGCTGATTGGGTGATCCCTCCATGCGGAGGCATGGATACACATACCACCACAGTTGAATGAAAAGGAGAAACGATCATGAAGAAGTCTACCAAACGCGTTCTTGCAATGGTGCTGGCTGCCGTGATGCTGCTGGCGCTGGCCGCCTGCGGCGGCGGTGGCGGAGACACGGCACAGCAGCCCCCGGCCGATAGCGGCGGCGGTTCCAATGCGGCGGAGCCTGCGGCCCCCTCCGGCAGCAAGGAACTCACCGTCTACACCGCCTTCCCCGAGGCCGAGGTGGTCTACTATTTCAACGAGTTTGAGAAGGAGACCGGCATCAAGGTCAACTACATCCGCCTCTCTGCCGGCGAGATGCTGACCCGTGTGGAGGCCGAGAAGGAGAATCCCCAGGCCACGCTGATGTTCGGCGGCTCCACGGACAACTACATTGCCGCCGTGGAGAAGGGCCTGCTGGAGCCTTATCAGTCCTCTGAGCTGGGCAACACCCCCGCCTCCTATATCGATCCCACCGGCACCTGGAACCCGATCTATGTGGGCTGCATCGCCTTCGCCTGCAACAAGGAGTGGTTTGCCGACAAGGGCATGTCCTATCCCAGCAGCTGGGCGGACCTGCTGGACCCCGCCTATAAGGGCGAGATCATTATGGCACACCCCGCTACCTCCGGCACCGCATACACCGTTCTGGCCACCCTGGTCCAGCTCAAGGGTGACGACGGGGTCTGGGAGTACCTGGGCCAGCTGAACAACAACATGTCCCAGTACACCAAGTCCGGCGCGGCGGCCCCCAACGCCGTGGCCATGGGTGAGGCCGCCATCGCGCTGACCTTCTCCCACGACGGCCTGCAGCCCACCGCAGAGGGCTACCCCATCGAGCTGTCCTTCCCCTCCGACGGCACCGGCTACGAGGTGGGCGCCACCGCCCTCATCAAGGGCGGCAAGGCCGAGGAGCAGGAGAACGCCAAGCTGTTCATCGACTGGATGTGCTCTGAAAAGGGCCAGGGCCTGTATGCGGAGAACAACTCCTTCCGCGTACCCACCAACACCAAGGCCGCCGTGGCCGACGGCCTGGTGACGCTGGACCAGGTGGAGGTCATTGACTATGACGCCGTCTGGGCCGCCGGCGCCAAGAGCGATTACTGCAACCAGTTCGAGGAGAAGATCGCCAGCGCCCCCAAGGAGTAAACCGGCAGCGGACGGTGTGTCCGCCGCTTACAGGGGGCCTCCTCCTCTGACAGGGAGGAGGCCCCGCCCCACTAACTGCACAGGAGGGACCCACTATGGCAAATTCCGCCGGCGCGGGCGGCAAGAGCGCCGCCCGGGTGAAGAAGCTGAACGAGACCAAGATGATCCTGCGCCAGCCAATCCTGCTGGCGGCGGTGGTCCTCACGATTCTGCTGCTTCTCCTGTTCGTCATCTATCCCCTGATCAAGATCCTGATTTTCAGCCTCACCGACGCGGAGGGCAATTTCTCCCTGGCAAACCTGGGGACGATTCTCTCCACCTCCCGCTACCTGCGGGTGTTTGGACGCACCATGCTGCTGGGACTGGTGGTGGCGGTCATCTCCACCTTCATCGGGTACATATTCGCCTATACCATCACCCGCACCAACGTTCCCGGCAAGCGGTTTTTGAAGACCATCGCCACGCTGCCAATCCTGTCCCCGCCGTTCATCCTGTCTTTGTCCATCATTTTCCTCTTCGGCAAGCAGGGCTTTATCACCAAGACGCTGCTGGGCATCACCGGCAACAACGTCTACGGCATGGGCAGCCTGATTGTGGTTCAGGTCATCAGCTTTTTCCCGGTGGCCTACCTGACCCTCTCCGGCATCCTCTCCAGCATCGACGCCTCTGTGGAGGACGCGGCCTGCAACATGGGCGCCAGCCGCTGGCATACCTTCTGGACGGTGACGTTTCCGCTGTCCCTGCCAGGGATCATCTCCGGCTGTCTGCTGGTGTTCATCCAGTCCCTGGAGGACTTCTCCAACCCCGCCACCATCGGCGGCGAGTTCTCCACGCTCTCCATTGAGGTCTACCAGATTATCACCGGAAGCTATGATATGCAAAAGGGTTCCGTGCTGGCCCTGCTGCTGCTCCTTCCCGCGGTAGCCGCATATCTCTTTAATAAATACTGGGTGGGAAAGAAGAGCTTTGTCACCGTCACCGGCAAGCCCACCCAGGCTCGGAAGCTCATTGACGAACCCCATATCAAGTGGCCCCTCTTCGCCGTCTGCCTGGCTGTGGCGGCGGTGATCATCCTGCTGTACGGCAGCGTGATCTACGGTTCCTTCATCAGGACCTGGGGCTATGACTATACGCTGACCCTGGACCAGTACAAAAAGGCCCTGGCCTACGGCTGGGACAGTCTGAAAAACTCCATGGTCCTGGGTCTGATCTCCGCGCTTGTGGGCGGCCTTTTTGGCATGGTCATCGCCTACATCACCGCCAAACGCAGCTATTACGGCAAGCGGTTCATCGAGATCTCCTCCGTGCTGATGTTCGCCGTCCCCGGCACGGTGCTGGGTATCAGCTATGTGCTGGCCTTCAACACCAAACCCCTGGTCCTCACCGGCACCGCCGTGATCCTGGTCATCGTGTTTACCTTCCGAAACATGCCGGTGGCCATTGAGTCCGGCACCACCACGCTGCTGCAGATCGACAACTCCATTGAGGAGGCCTCCACTATTTTGGGCGCGGACACCGGCTATTCCTTCCGGCGCATCACGCTGCCCATGCTGCGCAACGCCTTCTTCTCCGGCATCGTGTACTCCTTTACCAAGGCCATTACCGCCGTCAGCGCGGTGATCTTCCTGGTGTCCGCCCGGTGGAACCTGGTGACCAGCAAGATCTACTCCCTGTTCGATCAGGCAAAATACAGCCAGGCCGCCGCCTTTGTCACCATGATGGTGGTGATCCTGCTGGTATTCATCGGCATCTTCAACGGCGTGATCAACCTGCTGCTGGCGCCCCGCTCCAGGGTGCCCCAGGCCAAGTCAGAGAAAACGGAGGGAACGAAATGAGCAATCAGAGTAAGAAACTGGCCTTCAACAAGAAGAGCTCCAGCGTGGTTTTGAAGAATGTGACAAAGATTTTCCAGCAGCCGGACACCGGCAAGGACTTTGTCGCCGTGGACAGCATCAACCTGGAGATTCAGGACGGCGAGATGGTGACGCTGCTGGGCCCCTCCGGTTGCGGCAAGACCACCACGCTGCGGATGATCTCCGGCTTTGAGTATCCCAGCAGCGGCAATGTGTTCATCGGCGAGCGGGATGTGGCCAAGGTGCCCCCCAACAAGCGGGGGATTTCCATGGTGTTCCAGAGCTATGCTCTCTTCCCCCACATGAATATCTGGGAGAATATCGCCTACGGCCTGCGGGTGGCCAAGCGTCCCCAGGACGAGATCATCCGCCGTACCAACGACGTGGTGGAGCTGATGCAGCTGGGCGGTATGGAGAAGCGGTTCCCCAATCAGCTCTCCGGCGGCCAGCAGCAGCGGGTGGCCCTGGCCCGGGCCGTGGTGATCGAACCCAGCGTGCTGCTGTTTGACGAGCCTCTCAGCAATCTGGACGCCAAGCTGCGGGAGAGTATGCGGGACGAGCTGCGTGCCCTCCAGAAGCGGCTGGGCATCACCTCCTTGTATGTCACCCACGACCAGTCGGAGGCCATGGCCATATCCGACCGGGTGGTCATCATGAAGGACGGCGTCATCTGCCAGCAGGGCTCTCCCACGGAGATCTACGAGC
>NZ_CAJULS010000095.1 GCF_910587525.1 uncultured Oscillibacter sp.
TCTCGTCCACCCGGGCCATAATGGTGTTCATAAACGTCTCGTTCAGGTAGCTCAGCGTCACCAGGGGGTCCTGAGCGGATCCGGCCTCCGCCGCAAACGCCGTGGTCACCAGCACACCGCACAGGGCCACCGCTGCAGCCAGCCGTAAAAACCGGTTTCTGTTTTTCATTATGTACCTCCTTTGTACAACCGTCCTCCCGGAAAAGTGGACCTCCTCCGGGAGGACCGGCAATTCACACCAACTGGTCGTGCGGCAGTCCAAAACTCACCGCGATGGCCGTATCAACTTTTTCCATCACATGTTCCTCCACATGACCCATGCGCTCCCGCAGCCGCCTTTTGTCCAAGGTCCGCACCTGCTCCAGCAGGACTACGGAGTCCCGGCTCAGGCCGCAGCTCTGGTCCACGGGAAGATCGATATGTGTCGGCAGCCGGGCCTTGCCCGTCTGAGAGGTAATGGCCGCCGCGATCACAGTGGGGCTGTAACGGTTTCCGGTGTCGTTCTGGATGATCAGAACCGGCCGGACACCGCCCTGTTCGCTGCCCACCACCGGGGAGAGATCGGCATAATAAATATCGCCGCGTTTGACATTCGTATCCACAAAGTTCACACTCCGCCGAAAGAAGTACCCGTCACCGAAAGCTCTTCGGTGAGGCCACTTTCATTCTCCCACGCAGTCCCGGAATTTATACGCTGTTCCACAGGTAAAATTCCGGCGTCTCCGCCCCGCAGTATCCTATGCGGGGGACAGGGCCGGAGTGTATACTCTATCCGCTTTCAAAGCTGCAGCCGCAAGCTCCGCTCCACCACTTCACCTCCCCGGATGTACAGCCGGGGCACCCGTTTGCTGACGGCGCAGGTCAGCTCATAGGGGATGGTCCCCAGCACTGCTGCCAGCTCGTCCGCCGGCTGATTCCTGCCGAAGATCTCCACCTCATCGCCCACGCGGACCTCCGGCAGGCCGGTGAGATCCACCATGGTCATGTCCATGCAGATCCGCCCCAGGACCGGAGCAGGGCCGGAGGCCGTCTGAACCGCCATGCGGCCGGAGAGTCCCCGAAAGAACCCGTCCGCATAACCGATGGGAAGCACCCCCACCCGGGTCCTTCCCCCGGTGCGGAAAGTCCTGCCGTAGCTGATATCCGTCCCCGGATCAAAGACCTTGATGGTGGAGACGCTGGATTTCAGCGTCATCACCGGCCGCAGGCCCAGCCGCTCCCGGTCCGCTCCCGCGCCGTACAGGGCAATGCCGGGCCGGACCATGTCCAGATACATCTCCGGATACCGGGCCAAAGCGCCGCTGTTGGCGCAGTGGCGGATAGCAAAGGTCCTTCCCTCTTTCGCCAGGGCCTCCAGCACCCGGATAAAAACACCGAACTGTTCCCGGGTGTAGGTCTCGCTGTCCCCGCCGTCCTCGTCAGACACGGAGAAGTGTGTGAAAATCCCCTCCGCCTCCAGATTGGGCAGGGCACAGGAGCGGGCAATGGCCTCAACGCCGCCTTCAAAATGCCCGTCCCGCACCAGAAAGCCCAGACGGGACATTCCGGTATCCACCTTGATGTGTACCCGTAACACTCCACCGCAGGCAGAGGCGGCGGCGCTGTACTCCTCCGCCTTGACCTGGGCGGAAACCGCCTGGGTAATATTGTGTGCAATCAGCTGGGGCACCATCTCCGGCGGCGTATGGCCCAGAATCAGGATGGGGGCCAGAATACCCCCCTGGCGCAGCTCCCGGGCCTCATCCAGACTGGAGACCGCCAGATAGTCCGTTCCCAGCCGCTCCAGCTGGGCGGCGGCCTGTACCGCTCCGTGGCCGTAGGCGTCCGCCTTCACCACACCCAAATACTTGACGCCGGAACCGATGAGGTTCCGGGCCTGGCGGTAGTTATGGGCCAGGGCATCCAGGTCAATCTCCGCCCAAGTCCTTCTTAAAATCGTGTCATCCATTTTGCAGGGCCACCTTCAAGTGTCTCTTTCGCAGAACCGGAACAGGCTCAGACCGCTCCGTTCTGTTCTGTGTGCTCTATTGTATCACAAAAAGCAAAGCTCGTAAAGTCCGCTGTTAAAATGATTTCTCCATCCACAGCGATCTCTCCCCGAAGCGGCGTCCCATCCTCCTGCCGCAGCCAGACGGTGGAGACGATCTTCCCGTCCTGAAGGCCGCTCTGATCCACACTGAGCCGCAGGCAGGGCGTCTCATTCCAGTCCTCCTGATTCTCCTCCAGCAGCCATCCATCCCGCAGGGCGTTCATCAGCCGGGGCAGACAGGCCGCGGGGCTGACCTCCTCACTGCCGAGAGGCCCGGCGTTCAGACAGGCATCCTCATACTCAATCCGCCAATCGCTGCCGCTGAGCACCGCTTTAACCCCGGCGATGGACTCCGGCTCCAGCACCTCCACGGTGCTCTCGCCATCCGGTGTGTAGTCACACCGCAGCAAAGCCTCCCACTCCAGCCCCTCCTGTGTACAGGTCACGGCCGCCTCCATGATACAGCCTGTCATGTCGTGGTATCGCTGGCGCATATCCACCGTCTCCTTCTCCCCCGTCCCGCCGCCGGCGCAGGCCGTCAGCAGCAAAACAAAGGCCATCATTGGTACGCAAAACCGTGTGCGCACCGGATATCCTCCTTTTCAATATGTTCTGACCGCCCCAAAAGACAAACAGCAGATTTTTGCCCCTACAGGGCCAGTTCCTGAAAAACCGCCGGCAGGGCTGCAATCACGTCATCCGGCGTCATGCAGTACGCTGTCAGGCGTTCCGCCGCCAAATCACCGGCCCGGCCGTGAATCCACACGCCCCCCGCCGCCGCCCGGACCGGCGCGGCTCCCTGGGCCAGAAGAGAGCCGATGATCCCTGTGAGCACGTCGCCGCTGCCGCCCTTGGCAAGGCCGGAACTGCCGTTGGTATTCACCAGCACAGTACCCGCCTGTGTGGCTGTCACAGTCCGGTGTCCCTTCAGCACCAGCGTACATCCGTGCCGGAGGGCAAAACGCCGGGCCGCCTCCGTCCTGCCGGCAGAGAGCTCCCCTCCAACGCGGGCAAACTCTCCGTCATGGGGCGTCAGAATCGTAACCCTGTCCCGCCGGGCGTCCAAAGTATTTATATGCCCCTCTAGGGCGTTTATGCCATCGGCGTCCAGCACCACCGGCTTTTCCGTCCGCTCCAGAATCTCCCGCACCAAGCGGGCGGTATCCTCATTCCGGCCCAACCCTGGGCCAATGGCCAGCACGTCACAGCCCTCCAGCTTTTCCAGAATAGCCGGAAGGGCCGTTCCCCGGAGGCTCCCGCCCCTATCCGCCAGGGGGAACGGCATGGCGGAGCCGCACCGGGACGCCTCGATCTCCCAGATGCTGTCCGGCACACCCAGATACACCAGCCCGCAGCCGGACCGCACCGCCGCCGAGGCGGCGAGATACGGCGCACCAGTGTAACCCACCGCGCCGCCCACGATCAGGAGCTTGCCAAAATCCCCCTTATGGCCGTCAGGCTTCCGCGGCGGCAGCGCCTCTTGGACATACTCCCGCTCCACCGTCATCACCATGCAGGCGGTCCGGCGGACCAGGTCCGGCGGAATGCCGATTTCCCGAACCTCTACCCGGCCGGAACACAGAACGCCATCCCCCGCAAATTGGCCGATTTTAGGTAGTGTAAAGGTAACTGTCCTGTCAGCTTTTACAGCACAGCCCAGAACCCTCCCCGTGTCCGCCTCTACTCCGGAGGCGATGTCCGCAGCCACCACCCTGCCCCGGCTTTGGTTCATCAGGCAGACGGCAGCCGCAGCGGCGGAATCCGGGGCGATCTCCCGGGAGAGGCCCACACCGAACATCGCGTCCACCAGCACATGGCTGGCAGTGATCCACTCTGCCTGGTCCTGACTGCCGGGGTCAAAGGGCTCCAGCTCTATGCCGCAGTCTGAGAGCCGCCGGGTTTCCTCCAGGGCGTCGGCCGTCAGCCGCTCATAGCGGCCCGTCAAAAACACCCGAACCTGGACCCCCTTCAAAAACAGCAGCCGAGCGGCGGCGATGCCGTCCCCGCCGTTGTTCCCCGCGCCGCACAGCACGGAGGCCCGGGCCTTTCCGGGCTGGACGGACAGCAGATCCAGCGCGGCCTCCGCCACACCCGCCGCCGCCCGCTCCATCAGATCTATGGAGGGAATCCCCCGCTCCTGAATCGCCCGCCTGTCCAGTTCCCTCATCTGAGCCGATGCCGCAAGCTTCATTGTGTCTCCTCCCTTTCTCTGCAGGCCGTATTCAAAAAATGGAAGTCACAGTACTGCGCGCCGCCGCCCAATGTCCCGGAGCGTTCAAAACGGATCTTCGGCAGCAGTCCGGAAAAAGCAATGCCGTCATTTTCACAGTAGACGCAGCACAGCTCCGGACAACCATAGGCGTTTGTCAGATCCCAATAGATACAGCGGTGCAGATTAAAATGAATCTCCTGCCCGTCCCACCGGACCCACTCCGTCCGCCATCCCTCTTCCGGAAAGAATTTTTTCATATATCGCTTGACGGTCATCCTGTAAAGACGGTACGTGAAAGGGAAGCCCGCCAGCTTCCGCATTCGCTCCCGCTTGCTCTCCGCCGCCCGGCGCGTCTCTCTCCTTACATATTCCAGCGCCTTCTCCTGAGAAATTTCCCGCTCTCGCAACGTCTGGTAGAACGCCATGGCCGGAAACAGGTTCCGCCGCAAATGCTCCTGAATGGCGGCGCTGTCCGGTTCATCTTCGCCGCGCAGAAGGTCCTGATAACGGGCCTCTGTCTGCTGGAAAACCTTCGCCCCTTCTGACTTAAAAAAACGGAGACAGTCCTCTTCCAGAAAGGAGAGCGCCGTTTCAGCCAGCGTCATCTGCTCCACCCCCTGAAATCTTCTGGAAAACCTCCTTGGCGTGCCGCTCCAGTACGTCCGCCTTTGTGACGGCAATTCCCCATTTTTCATCCCCAAGAACGATCATGGTGTCCCCCGCACGGATCTGGAACACTTCTCTCGCCTCCTTTGGAATGACAATTTGTCCCCGCTCGCCCACCTTTACCGTGCCGAAAATGTAATGTCCCTTTGGAACCTCCATGTACCCCATCCTCCGTTGCATATAAATCATACTTTTCATATAAAAATGAATTCTAGTTGATTGTACAGGAAAAGTCAAGGAAATTTTTCATCCAGCACTTCTTTGCAGGCAAAAAAGCTGGTAAAATGGTAAGCGCAACCCAAAGTTTACACGATTTTCCCCAAACGCAACACGAAATCGCTGGCGTTGCGGTCTCCGCTCCGGTACGCTGAGAGCATCAAACACAAGGAGGATTTTTCCCATGGCATTTTCTGAAAACCTGCAGTTCATCCGCGCCCAGGCCGGCGTCACCCAAGAGCAGCTGGCAGAGCAATTAGACGTCTCCCGCCAGTCCGTTAGCAAGTGGGAGGGCGGTCAGAGCTTTCCCGAGATGGATACTCTGCTGCGCATTTGTGATTTGTACGACGTGAATTTGGACACCCTTCTCCGGGGCAGCGTGGAGGAAAGCCGGGTGGAGGATACTGCCCGGTACGACCAGTTCATGACCCGTTTTGCCAAAAGGATCGCCTTCGCCACCGGCAGCATCATCGCGGGTGTGGGCCTGTGCGGCCTGCTGGAGGCCCGGGGTGTGTCGGAGATGTTGAGCGGCGCATTTTTGCTGCTGGTGATCGCAGTCTGTGTGGTGGCCATTGTGGCCAGCGGCATCCAGCATGATATCTTCTGCAAACGCTATCCCGTCATTACCGACTTCTATACCCAGGAGCAAAAGGACGCCTTCCACCAGAAATTCGTCTGGTACATCTCCGGTGGCGTGGGGGCCATTCTCTTCGCTGTGGCGCTTTTGCTGCTGTTTTTCTTCGTCTTCCCGGAGCAGGAGCCCTATGAATCCTACGGAATAGCCCTCTTCCTCCTTATCGTTGCCGGAGCGGTAACCTGCTTCATTTACGCGGGAATCAACGACGATAAGTATAACATCGCCAAATATAACCGGGACAACAATCCCACCCCGGAGGCCAGACAGAGACTGAATCTGATCGGCACCATTCAGGCCGCCATGATGCTACTGGCCACAGCGGTATATGTGGGGCTGGGACTGACCCGGGACCTGTGGCGCACCGCCTGGTGGATTTTCGCCGTGGCGGGCATCCTGTGCGGCGTGGTGGCCGTGATTTTGGATCCCTACAAGGGCAATGATTGACAAATTCTCCCATTCCGCCCCATTCCGGCGGAATGGGGATTTTCCTCTTGCATTTTTTTAATTTCTATGGTATAAGTGATAGTTGAAATCAGCGATGAACGGGAAAATAATGGATTCCGCAGCGCTCAGAGAGGACTGGCCGTCGGCTGTGAGCCGGTCCGCGCCGCGCCGTTTGGTTCGCCCGGGAGCCGCCGTGGAGACACGGCCGGCCGCCCTCCGTTACAGGGGCCAGAGCGCGCGCCGTCAGGCGCGAATCCGGGTGGTACCGCGGAGGGTTTGCCTTTCGTCCCAGGTGTTGGGGCGAGGGGTATTTTTTATGCCTGAGGCAACCTTTAATTTTATAGAAAGAAGGAAATTCCTTTGCAATCCCTATGGAAAAGAATTCTCGCCCTTCTCCTAACTCTGGCTGTGCTGTTTTCACTGGCAGGCTGCCAATCCTCCGGTAATGCGGACAATCCCTATGACGGCCAAAAGCTGCCCGTCCTGATGTACCACCATGTAGTGGAGGACGGCCAGGAGTGCAACGACATGACCATCACCGCCTCCCGCCTGCGGGAGGATCTCCAGTGGCTTCAGGACAACGGCTATACCACCGTCCTGCCCCGGGAGCTGGCGGCGGGAGAGCCCCTGCCGGAAAAGCCCGTCCTCATCACTTTTGACGACGGCTACCGCAGCAACTACAACCTGGCCTTTCCCATCTTTCAAGAGTTTGAGGCCAAGGTGGTCATCTCTGTCATGGTCTATATGCAGGACCACGCCGCCAGCGACTTCGTCACCTGGGCCATGTGCCGGGAGATGATAGACTCCGGCCTCATTGAGATCGGCTCCCACACCTATCTCCTCCATAACCTGGATGAGCGGGGCGGAAGCTTTGACCCGGAGGGCACCAACGGCGTCCAGCGGAAACCCGAAGAGACTGACGAGGCGTTTCAAACTCGGGTACTGGACGACATCCAGCTGAGCTACGACCTGATCGCGGAGAAGCTGGAACAGCCCCCCATCTTCTTCGCCTATCCCTTCGGCCTGACAGAGCCGGACGCTGATAAGCTGATTCAGGAGCTGTTTCCTGTCACGGCGGTGACGCTGCCCAAAACAGCGGACCTCTCCGACGGTCTGTATGACCTGCCCCGGCAGACCGTCACCATGAACAAGAGCCTGGACAGCATTCTGAACCCGCCGCTGAAAACCGTGGTCAAGGCCAAAATCAAGGATTTCTTTGGTCTTTCGTGAAGGAGATGCGTTATGCGGGTACGGGTTTACGATGAAGCGTCCCGGACGTATTTCCATTCAGAGCTGTACGCCGCTTTGTACAGCGGTATCTTTGAGCGGTATCTCATCATGCGGGAGGGACGTCTGTTTCTGGCAGACAAGCGCCGCCGGGAGGGAAATTCCTATTACTCCCAAATCCACCTCATTGACCCGGACTTTCCAGAGGACTGGATCACCCTGACCAATGGAAGCATCTCCGATTTCCCGGACTTTCCCAAGCACCTGCCCGAGGACAAGTGGACCGCATTCCGGGGCTTCCCCTGGGTCTGGGAGGACAAGGACGCGCTGCGCCGCCTGCTGCGCGGGGAAGCTGTTCCTCTTTCGGAGACGTTTTTTCCACCTGTCTCCTCCCTCCTTCCCGGCTGGAGCTATGTGCTCTCTCAGGAGGAAGCGGAGACGCTGCTGCGGAGCTACCATGACTTTCACGATTCCGTTCTGGTGGACCTCCGCTATACCAGCGGCTCGGAACAGCTTCCAGACGGCAGTATGCGGGTCGCCGATTATATCCGCCAGGTGACCATGCGCTTCCACAGCGACTGGGCGCCGCCCCTCGAAATGGCATTTGAGGGCGTAGAGGGATTGGACCTCCGCCCCGCTAACGAGGACTGCTTCTCCTGTCTGGAGGAAGCCACCCTCCGCTTCCGGGACGGGTCTGTGTTCTTCTGCGACGGATTTTGTGAGGATGAAGCCTCGTACCCCGGCACTAAAATTTCAGCCTATTCTCTGCGCTGGCGGTTCCTGCCGCCTGTAAAGCAGCAATCCACATCCAAGTAAAGGAGTTAAACGCATATGAAAGCACAACTGGAAGCCATTCGCAAAGGCGCGCTGGAGGCCATCGCCGCAACCCAGGCCGTGGCGGACCTGGAGTCCCTCCGGGTGAAGTACCTGGGCAAAAAGGGCGAGCTCACCGCAGTCCTCAAACAGATGGGCAAGCTCTCCGCCGAGGAGCGCCCCGCTATGGGACAGATGGCAAACGATGTCCGCGCCCGTCTGGAGGAGGCCATCGAGGCCCAGTCCGCCGCCCTCTCCCAGAAGGCCCTGGAGGCCCGGCTGAAGCTGGAGGCCGTGGATGTCACCATTCCCGGCAAAAAGCCCGTTCAGGGACACAAGCACCCCATGTACTCCGTGCTGGACGAGATGAAGGAGATCTTTTTGAACATGGGCTTTGAGATCATGGACGGCCCGGAGATCGAACAGGCGGACTACAACTTCACCAAGCTCAACGCCCCGGAGAACCACCCCTCTCGGGACTGGACCGATACCTTCTATTTGAAGGAGGACTCCTCCGTCCTGCTGCGGTCTCAGACCTCCCCCATGCAGATCCGGGCCATGGAGACCTACGGCGTGCCCATCCGCATGATCTCCGCCGGACGGGTGTACCGCAAGGACGAGGTGGACTCCACCCACTCCCCCATGTTCCACCAGATCGAGGGCCTGGTGGTAGACAAGGGCATCACCATGGCGGATTTGAAGGGGACGCTGAACGCTGTCATCCGGGAGATTTACGGCCCCGAGACCGTCACCCGCTTCCGGCCTCACCATTTTCCCTTCACCGAGCCCAGCTGCGAGGTGGACATCCAGTGCTACAAGTGCGGCGGAAAGGGCTGCCCCACCTGCAAGGGCGAGGGCTGGATCGAAATCCTGGGCGCCGGCATGGTCCACCCCAGGGTGCTCCGGAACTGCGGCAGATCGGAAGAGCGTCGTGTAGGGAAAGAGTGTAGATCTCGGTGGT
>NZ_CAJULS010000096.1 GCF_910587525.1 uncultured Oscillibacter sp.
GAGGGGAGAGATAGTGGCGAAGGTCGAAACACTGTGACGCAGGTGGGCATGGTGCACACTGGGGCTGTGGGACCTGGAGATAGGCCTGTCAGCCGCCTTGCTGCTCCTGACTTGTGTTCGGTTGAAGATGGAGAGTCTCTGGGCCGCCGGACACGCATATCTGCGGCCAGCCTTTCATCTTTGACGATGAGATGTAGGAGGGACCTTGTATGCAAAGACTGAAACGAAAGTATGCAAAGCTGTTCTGGGCCCTGTTCTGGGTATTCTGGGGCCTGGAGGCCGCGGCTTGGGCACTGCGGCTGGCGGGGGAAAACTACCCGGGACTTTTGGCTGCGGCCAGCTGGATCACGATCCTGGCATTTCTTCCCCTGTTGGGGGCGGGGCTGCTCTGGCGCTTTTGCCTCCAGTGTCCCAACTGCCGTGACCGGGGGCGGAGCGGCTCTGTCCGGCTGAATCCAAAGAAAACGGACTGCTGCAAGAGCTGCGGCCAGCCCATTTTGTTTGACGATCAGATTTGACCTCGTCTCTTGCAAATACCATTTTCAATGTTACCGCTGTTACCGCTTTGGTTTGGATGACTGCAGGACTACCTAAGCGGGCTAAAATTCGTTTGGCTGTTTTTCTTTATAAGAAAAGTAACAGAAGGGAGGGGCACATATGGCCCTCTACGCCATCGGGGACCTTCACCTCTCTCTGGCGGTGGACAAGTCCATGGAGGTTTTCGGCCCGGCCTGGGAGAACTATGTCTTCCGCATTGAGGAGGGACTGTCTGTTCTGAGACCGGAGGATACTCTGATCCTGGCCGGGGATACCTCCTGGGGCATGACCCTGGAGGAGGCGGAGGCGGATTTCAAATTCCTGGACCGCTTCCCTGGGAAAAAGTACCTCATCAAGGGAAACCATGACTACTGGTGGACCACCGCCGCCAAGCTCTGCCGCTTTTTTGAGGAAAAGGGCATCCGCACCCTGGACATCCTCCACAACAGCTGCGCATTTTATGGGGACTATGCTGTCTGCGGCACCCGGGGCTGGTTTCTGGAGGAGGACCAGAAGCCCCACAACGCCAAGGTTTTAAACCGGGAGGTCATGCGGCTGGAGACATCTCTGGCGGCGGCGGAGGAGAGGCCCATTCTGTGCTTTCTCCACTACCCGCCCCTGTATCAGGGCTACCAGTGCCCGGAGATCCTGGCCATGCTGGAGAAGTACGGCGTTCAAAGCTGCTGTTACGGCCATCTTCACGGCCCCGCGATCCGCCGCAGATGGGAGGGAGAGCGGTGCGGAACGGACTTTTCCCTGATCTCTGCCGACTATCTGGGGTTTGCACCAAAAAAAATCTGCGAATAGTGGAAAATTAGTTGAAAAAAGGCTGGTAATTTCAAAATTCTTCTGGTAGAATATATACTCGCACCGGCGTGGAGCCGGCGATGAACGGAGGAGTAGACAACATGAGTGTGAAAAGCTGTGAAAAGATCGAAAAAAGCCAGGTCGCTCTGACCATCGAGGTCGGTGCGGAGGCGTTTCAGGCCGCCGTCGAAAAGGCGTATCGGAAGATGCGCGGAAAGATCAATATGCCGGGCTTCCGTCCCGGCAAGGCCCCCCGCAAGCTCATTGAGCGGATGTATGGCGCGGAGGTCTTTTACGAGGAGGCCATCAATATTGCGTTCCCCGATGCCTATGAGGAGGCCGTGAAGGAGCAGGAGCTTCAGGTGGTGGGTTACCCGGCGGTGGAGCTGGTGGGCGATGCCACGGGCGACGGCTTTACCTTCAAGGCCATTGTCCCCGTGTATCCCGAGGTCACCTTGGGCGAGTACAAGGGTTTGACCGCGGAAAAGGAAGAGGTAAAGGTCTCTGCCGCCGATGTGGACGAGCGTTTGAAGCAGCTCAGCGACCGGAACACCCGTCTGGTGTCCGTGGAGCGGGAGGCCAAGGAGGGTGACACTGCCGTTATCGACTTCGACGGCTACCTGGACGGCAAACCCTTTGACGGCGGCAAGGGGGAGAACCACAGCCTGGAGCTGGGTTCCCACAGCTTTGTCCCCGGCTTTGAGGAGCAGGTCGTCGGTATGAAGGCCGGCGACGAAAAGGACATTGACATCACTTTCCCCGAGGACTACCACGCGGACCTGGCCGGCAAGGCCGTGGTTTTCAAGGTCAAGTGCCATGAGGTCAAGGAGAAGGAAGTCCCGGAGATGGACGACGAGTTCGCCAAGGATGTCAGCGAGTTCGACACCTTGAAGGAGCTGAAGGCGGACCTGAAGAAGAAGATTTCCGAGGAGCGCCAGAAGGCCGCTGACCGGGAATTTGAGGACGCACTGATGACCAAGGTCGCTGAGGGCATCACCGCTGAGATCCCTGACGCTATGGTGGAGAATCAGGCCCGGCAGTTTGTGGAGAACTTCAAGATGCAGATCACCCAGCAGGGCATTCCCTATGACCAGTACGCCCAGATGACCGGCATCACAGAGGCCAAGCTCTTGGAGGACGCCAAGGAGCCCGCCTTGCGTCAGGTGCGGATGGATCTGGCCCTGGCCGCCGTTATCAAGGCCGAGAATATCGAGGCCTCCGACGAAGAAGTGGAGGACGAGTTCAAGAAGCTGGCGGAGCAGTACGGCATGGACTTGGAGATGGTGAAGAAGTATGTCCAGGCTGACCAGGTCAAGGACCAGGTGATCAGCCGCAAGGCTGTGGCTGTGGTGGTGGACAGCGCCACTGCCGTGAAGCCGGAGAAGAAAACTGCCAAGAAGGCTGCGAAGAAGGCGGAGGACAAGGATGAGGCCGCCGAGGGCGAGGAGAAGCCCAAGAAAGCGGCTAAGAAGACTGCCAAGAAGGCTGCCGAGGGCGAAGAGAAAGCCGCTAAGAAGGCCGCCGACGATGAGGAGAAGCCCGTCAAGAAGAGCACAAAAAAGGCTGCGAAGGAAGCTAAGAAAGAGGAAGAATAATTTCCGCTTTACATCGAAAACGGCCCCTGCCCGGCGGTCTTTACAGTCTGCCGGGGTGGATTTTTGAAATTGTTCATTGATTCGACACATTCTCTCATGGTGCTCGTGGTATCATGGGAGAATGGTTTATTGGGCAGTTTTCGGGCGGGTGCCGCCTTTTGGCGGAGTTCGGAGGGCCGTGAACAGCCCCACAAAAGATCGGAGGTTTTCAAGTATGAGTTTAGTCCCCTATGTTGTGGAGCAGACCAGCCGGGGAGAGCGTTCCTATGACATTTTTTCCCGATTACTGAATGACCGTATCGTGTTCCTGGGCGAGGAGGTCAACGCCACCACCGCCAGTCTGGTGGTAGCTCAGCTGCTGTACCTGGAGGCCCAGGACCCGGACAAGGAGATTCAGTTCTATATCAACAGTCCCGGCGGTTCCGTTACCGATGGCATGGCCATCTATGACACCATGCAGTATGTCAAATGTGACGTATCCACCATCTGTGTGGGCATGGCGGCCAGTATGGGCGCGTTTCTGCTCTCCTCCGGCGCCAAGGGCAAAAGGTTCGTGCTCCCCAATGCGGAGATCATGATCCACCAGCCCTCTGCCGGCACCCAGGGACAGATCACCGATATGGCCATCCACCTCAAGCGGCTGGAGACCATCAAAAAACGGATGAACCATATCCTGGCGGAGAACACGGGCCGTTCGGTGGAAGAGGTCACCGCCGCCTGTGAGCGGGATAACTTCATGAGCGCCGAGGAGGCGCTGGAGTTCGGTCTGGTTGACCAGATCATCACAGCCAGAAAATAAAGCGAGACTGAGGGTATTACCATGAGTGACGACGGCAAGAAGACGCTGCGGTGTTCCTTCTGCGGCAAGCATGAGCAGCAGGTCCATCGTATGATCCAAGGGCCCGGCGTGCGGATCTGCGACGAGTGCGTACAGCTGTGCATGAGCATTCTGAATGACGGATTTGAGGATGTGGACTCCAATCCTTTGGAGGACATTCCGGATCAGCTGCCTACCCCCCGGGAGATCAAAGACGTGCTGGACCAGTACGTTATCGGCCAGGACGAGGCCAAGGTGGCGCTGTCCGTGGCGGTTTACAACCACTATAAGCGTATCTTTTTCGGCGGTGACGAGGATGTGGAGCTGCAAAAGAGCAATATTTTGATGCTGGGTCCCACGGGTTCCGGCAAGACCCTCTTTGCCCAGACCCTGGCCAGAATCCTGAAGGTTCCCTTCGCCATTGCCGATGCCACCACGCTCACTGAGGCGGGCTACGTGGGCGACGATGTGGAGAATATCCTCTTGCGCCTGCTCCAGTCTGCGGATTTCGACGTGGAACGGGCTGAGCACGGTATCATCTATGTGGACGAGATCGACAAGATTGCCCGGAAGAGCGAGAATACTTCTATCACCCGGGACGTCTCCGGCGAGGGCGTGCAACAGGCGCTTTTGAAGATCGTGGAGGGTACTGTGGCCAACGTGCCGCCTCAAGGCGGCCGAAAGCACCCCCATCAGGAGTTCATTCAGGTGGACACCCGGAACATCCTTTTCATTTGCGGCGGTGCCTTTGACGGACTGGATAAGATCATTGAAAAACGCCTGGATCAGAAGAGCATTGGCTTCGGTGCCAACATCCAGGGCAAGAAGGACAAGGATTTGGATAAGATTCTCCATGAGGTGCAGCCCCATGATATCCTCAAATTCGGTATCATTCCGGAGCTGGTGGGCCGTTTGCCGGTGATTGCGCCGCTGAATGCGCTGAAGCGGGAGGATCTGGTGCGAATTCTGAAAGAACCCAAGAACGCCTTGGTGAAGCAGTACCGGAAGCTGCTGGAGTACGATGAGGTGGAGTTGGTATTCGAAGAGGAGGCCTTGGAGGCCGTGGCTGACAAGGCCATTGAGCGCAGCATCGGCGCCCGGGGCCTGCGGGCTGTGATGGAGAATCTCCTGACCCAGATCATGTACGACATCCCCTCAGATCCCACCATCGTCAAAGCGGTTATCACAAAGGACTGCGTGGAGGGGAAGGGAGAGCCCCAGCTGACTCGGGACCCCAACAAGATCAACTACTCTGTAAAACTAAACACCGGCAAGGGCGAGAAGCTGCGCTCCGGCGGCTCTGCTCCGCGGTCGGCGTCTTAAGAAAAAGAGGGAGGGGACGCACTGCGGCCCCTCCTCTTTTTCCGCTTTTCCCTGAAAGGAGAACGCCATGGAACCCATTACCATGAATATTCCCGTCCTAGCTCTGCGGGGGCTGACGGTTTTTCCCCATATGAACCTGACCTTTGACGTGGAGCGCCGTGTCTCCATTGCCGCCCTGGAGCGGGCCATGGAGGCGGACCAGGACATCTTTCTGGTGACCCAGCGGGAGGTGGGCGTGGATATACCGGGGGAGGGAGATCTGTACGAGATCGGCACAGTATCCCACATCCGGCAGATCCTGCGGCTGTCGCCCCATGCGGTCCGTTGCGTGGTGGAAGGCCGCCAGCGGGCACGGCTGCGCCGCCTGTGGCAGGCGGACCCTTACCTTCAGGCTAATGTGGAGCTCATTGAGGAGTCCGGCGCCGTCCGGCGGGGGCCCCGGATGGAGGCTATGCTGCGCCAGGCATGCAGCCTCTTTGGCGAGTACGCGGGGCTGGTGAACAGCCTGCCGGAGGAGGTCATCGCCAAAGTGATGGACTGCCAGGACCCCGGGTATCTTGCGGACTTCATTGCCCAGAACATCAACTTGCGCTACACCGATAAGCAGGAGATTCTGGAGGAGATGGTTCCCTATGTGCGGCTGCGGAAGCTCAATGGTTTCCTGGCCAGGGAGTGTGATGTGCTGGGCTTTGAGCATGAGATGGAGGGCAAAGTCCGGGATCAGCTGATTCGTACCCAGAGAGACCAGATTCTGCGGACCCAGATCCGGGTGCTGCAGAGTGAGCTGGGGGAGGACGATGAGGATGACGAGACCGATGTCTACCGTCAGAAGATCGCGGAGCTGCAGTTGGCGGAGGACACGGAAAAACACCTGATGAAGGAGGTCAGCAAGCTGGCCAAACAGCCTTACAGCAGTGCTGAAGCCGCCGTCATCCGGAACTATCTGGATGTGTGCCTGGAAATGCCCTGGAACGAGACCACCCGGGAGCGGATCAGTGTGGAGACTGCCCGAAAAGTGCTGGAAAAGGACCACTACGGCCTGGAAAAGGTGAAGGAGCGGATTTTGGAGACCATTGCTGTCCGGCAGATGAATCCGGAGGGCAAGGGACAGATCATCTGTCTGGTGGGTCCCCCCGGCGTAGGTAAGACCTCCATTGCAATCAGCGTGGCCAAAGCTCTGAACCGGAAGCTGGCCCGGCTCTCCCTGGGCGGGGTTCGGGACGAGGCGGATATCCGGGGGCACCGGAAGACCTACATAGGCTCCATGCCTGGCCGGATTATCGAGGCCATCAGCCGGAGCGGGTCTATGAATCCCCTGCTTTTGCTGGATGAGATTGATAAGCTGGGCAGCGACTACCGGGGCGACCCGGCGGCGGCCCTTTTGGAGGTGCTGGACAGTGAGCAGAACCACGCCTTCCGGGACCATTTTCTGGAAATTCCGGTGGACCTGCGGAAGGTGATGTTCATCACCACCGCCAACACTACGGATACCATCCCCAGACCCTTGTTGGACCGCATGGAGGTCATCCAGCTCTCCAGCTACACCGACGAGGAGAAGGTGCAGATTGCCCGGCGCCACCTGTTGCCAAAGCAGCTGGCGGAGCATGGATTGAAGAAGAGCGCCCTGCGCATCGAGGACGATGTGCTTCGGGCTATCATTCGGGACTACACCCGGGAGTCCGGCGTCCGGAAGCTGGAGCGGCGGCTGGCCGCCATCTGCCGGAAGGCGGATATGCGGCTTTTAGAGCGCAATGCGAAGCGGATTACTGTTACAGAAAAGGACCTGCCGAAGATGTTGGACTGCCAGCCCTATCCCCCTGCCCTCCACACGGAGCGGGAGGAGATCGGCGTGGTGAACGGTCTGGCCTGGACGGAGAATGGCGGCGAGATTTTGGAGGTAGAGGTGCTGGCCTGTGACGGTACCGGTAAGCTGGAGCTCACCGGAAATCTGGGAGACGTGATGAAGGAGTCCGCCCAGGCGGCCCTGAGCTGTCTGCGGAGCCGGGCGGCAGTGCTGGGTATTGAGTCCGATTTCTGGAAAGAAAAGGATATTCATGTCCACTTCCCGGAGGGAGCCGTGCCTAAGGACGGCCCTTCCGCCGGTATCGCCGTGGCCACGGCCATGCTCTCCGCGCTGACGGACCGGAAGATCCGGGCTGGTATCGCCATGACTGGGGAGGTTACTCTGCGGGGCCGGGTGCTGCCCATTGGAGGGCTGAAAGAAAAAACTATGGCGGCTCTGCGGAACGGCATTGGTACTGTGCTGATCCCCCGGGACAACCAGCGGGATCTGGAGGAGATTGACCAGACCGTTCGGGCGGCCCTGCGGTTTATCCCAGTGGAAACGGTGGACGAGGTGTTTGCCGCGGCCATCTGTCCGGCCCGGGCACTTGTGCAGGAGGAAGAGCTCCTGCCGCCGCTGCCGCCTCTGGGCCGGGAACAGGCTGGGGAAGCCGCATTGCGGCAGTAGACCAGAGAAGGAGAGGAAAAAATGCCCCTGAATTTTGGAAAGGTGGAATTTGTCCGTTCCGCTGCTTCGTCGGAGCAGTTTCTGCGGGATGGGCTGCCCCAGTTTGCCTTTGCCGGGCGGTCCAATGTGGGCAAGTCCTCAGTAATCAACCGTCTTGTGGGGCGAAAGAACCTGGCTTATGTGGGTTCCTCGCCGGGAAAGACCACCCAGATCAACTATTTTCTGGTGGACCGCCGAGCTTATCTGGTAGATCTGCCCGGCTACGGCTATGCCAAGGTCAGCCGGACGGAGAAGGAGCGCTGGGGCCGGCTGATGGAGCGATATTTTCAGGACGAGGGCGGTTTGATTACTGCCGGGGTTCAGATTGTGGATATTCGCCATAAACCCACAGCAGACGATATGACCATGCACGCATGGTTTCGGGAGACCGGCTGTCCGGAGATCGTGGTGGCCAACAAGCTGGACAAATTGAAGCGCAGCCAGGTGGAGCCGGCGCTGATCATGATTCGGGAGACGCTGGAGCTGACAGAGGCCGATTCCCTGGTGCCCTTCTCAGCAGAGAAGGGCATGGGCAAGGAGGTGCTGATTCAGCTTTTGAATCAGGTCTGTGAGAATCCATAATTTGGAATCTTATAAACGGCTTCATGCCTATTGCAATTTTGGAAATCATTTCGTATAATAAAAAAAGAGAGAGAAAGCGGGACGCGAGGATTCTCACGTCCCGCTTTACACAAACATTATGGATGGGAGCGGAAGGTCTATGAAAAAGCGGATGATTGCGGTATTGCTCATATTTGTCCTCGTTGTGGGGACAGCTGTTCCTGCAGCGGCGGCGGGCACGGGATTTTCTGACCTTCCCGCCGGATATTGGGCCGGAGAGGCGATCCGGAACGTGGCTGGGAAGGGCATTGTCTCCGGGTATCAGGACGGAACCTTCCGTCCTGCGCAGAAGGTGACCAATGCCCAGTTTGCCGTGTTCCTGGCCCGGGCGTTCTATCCGAAGGAGGCCAAAGCCTATGAGGACCAGGGCTATGGAGGTTCTGCGCCGTGGTATTGGGCCAGCATGGCGGCGCTGCGGGATCACCGCATACTGGAGGGCACTGCTATGGGCCGGGATACCGGTTGGCCGGAGCTGGGCTGTGATGGTGAGTATGTTACCCGGTACGATATGGCCCAGCTGGCCTATAACATCATGCTGGACTATGAGCAGACCGGCAGCGAAGTGGAGCGGGAGGTCGTCCACCTGCGGGTCGGGGACTGGAGTGAGATTCCGGAGAGTTATCAGGACGCGGTGACCGCATGCTATGTGCTGAGGGTTCTGCGGGGCCATACCGATGGAGATTTTGACGGAGCGGCCCTGATGACCCGGGCTCAGAGCTGTGTGGTGATTGACCGACTTGGAAAGGGCCTGGGTG
>NZ_CAJULS010000097.1 GCF_910587525.1 uncultured Oscillibacter sp.
CAGCCTACTCCCTTAGCAGGGGAGCCCCTTCGGCCACTTGGGTACTTCCGCAGATTCATATGCACTTCAAAAAAATGGCGGAGAGAGTGGGATTCGAACCCACGGAGACTTGCGCCTCGCCGGTTTTCAAGACCGGTTCCTTCAACCACTCGGACATCTCTCCGTAGCTCTGTGCGGCCCCGCCTCTCAAACACTTAAAATATGATACCATATCCCAAAACGGTTTGTCAACAGGTTTATTACTTCCTGTCCAAATTTTCCCGCATCTTTTTTATCCGCCGTCGTGCCGGGGCGTAAAATACCAGGTCTCCCCTGCCCTGTGCGCCCGCACGCCGAAGACCTCGTCGATCTTCCCGCTCTCATACAGCATCTGGGGGCCTGCGCACAGCACCAGCCGTCCCTGGTCCATCAGAGCTGTCTGGTGGCTGTATCCCAGGGCCTGGGCCAGGTCGTGAAGCACCATGACGATGGTCTTTCCCCTGACGTTCAGCGCCTGAATCAGCTCCAGCACTTCGAACTGGCGGCCCAGATCCAAAAAAGTCGTTGGCTCATCCAGAAAGATCACCTCCGTCTCCTGGGCCAGGGCCATGGCCAGGTACACCCGCTGCCGCTCGCCGCCGGAGAGCTCCCGCAGGTCCCGATCCGCCCAGTCCGCCACCCCGGTGTCCGCCATAGCCCGTTCAACCGCCGCCCAATCCGCCGGGCGCAGCTGCCGGGAGAGACCCAGGTGGGGAAAACGCCCGTGGGACACCAGTCCCCGCACTGTGATGGCAGGCACGGCCCGTACCTGGGGCAGGAACGATACCGTTTGGGCAAATTCCTTCCGCCCGTACGCGGAAACGGACCGTCCAGCCAGCAGAATCTCCCCCCCGTACAGGGACAGCTGCCGCCCTGCCGCCCGGAGAAGGGTGGTCTTTCCGCAGCCGTTGGGGCCGATGAGCGCGGTGACCTTCCCCCGGGGAATCCGGAGGGAGACGTTCCGCACCACCGGCGCACCGCTGTATCCGGTTGTCACATGGCAAAACTCAATCATATACCCGGCCTTTCCTGCGGTGCAGCAGCAGATGAAGGAAAAACGGCCCGCCCAGCAGGGACATCACAATGCCCACAGGCAGCTCAAAAGGGGCGAACAGCAGCCGGGCCGCTACGTCGCACACCAGCACGAAGCTGCCCCCCAGCAGAGCCGCCGCCGGCAGCAGCCAGCGGTTATCTCCGCCTACCAGCCGCCGGGCCATGTGGGGCACCAGTAATCCCACAAACCCCAAAAGGCCGGAAAAGCTCACCGCCGCCCCTGCCAGCAGAGCCGCCGCCAGCACCGCCAGAAACCGGGTCCGCCCCACATGGAGGCCCAGGCCGGCGGCGCTCTCCTCCCCCAGCCGCAGCACGTCCAGATCCGCCGCCAAAAAGGCGGACAGCGCCGCTCCCGCCGCCAGATACCATCCGGCACCCCGGACGGCGGACAGCGTCACGCCGTTAAAGCCTCCCAGCATAAATCCGGTGGCTCCCACCACTGCGTCCGGATACAGCAGCGTCAGGGCGTTGCTGCCGGCGGTCAGCATGCTGCTCACCGCAATGCCCGCCAGAATCAGCGTAGTGCGGGAGAGCCCTGCCCTGGCGGCCAGAGCATAGATAAAAAGCGCCGTCACCAGCGCCCCCAGGAAGGAGGCCAGGGGCATCAGCCCTACCGTGCCTGGGGCCAGTGTTACCGCCAGCAGGGCGGCAAAGCCCGCCCCCGCGTTGACGCCGATGACGTTGGGACTGGCCATGGCGTTGTTCAGCACCGCCTGAATCAGCGTTCCCGCCAGGGCCAGAGCGCAGCCGGCCAGCCCCCCCGCCAGCGTGCGGGGAATGCGGGCGTAGAGCAAAATCCGCAGCGATGGGTCGTTGGGGTCCCCCCGGCGGAGGGCTGCCAGCAGCTGCCCCACAGGAATGTTCTGGCTGCCGCACCGCAGGCTCAGCAGCACCGCGGCGCACAGAGCGGCCGCCAGCAGCGCCAGCACCGCCGCCCGCTCGCTATTGGATTTGGCCGGCAAGCTCCGGATAGAGGATCTCGGCGAGATAGGCATAACTCTCCCCCCAGCGCGTATTGGGCTTGTAGTGGAACAGCTCCTTGGGCAGCATCACATAGTCTCCGTTTTTCACGGCGCTGAGCCCTGCCCAGGCGGGATTTTCCTCAAAGGTCTCGGCCATAAACGCCAGCGCCTTGTCCTCCGCCCCCATGGTGGTGATGAAGATAAAGTCCGGGTCGGCGGCGATAACCTCCTCCAGGCTCACGTCCTCCAGCAAACTCTCATAGCGGTCCGCCAGGTTGTCCGCCCCCAGGTCCCGCAGAATCACCCCTGCCAGATTGTCGTCCCCCTTGGCCTTGGCCCCGGTGGAGTAAGCCCGGATCAGCAGCACGGAGGGCGCGCCCTCCGCCGCCTCCGCCGCCGCCAGCACGGCGTCGATCCGCTTCTGCACCGCAAGGCCGTTCTTTTGATAGAGATCCGCCCGGCCTGTCAGCTCACAGAACTGTTTTAGCATGGCAAGGTAGTCCGCAAAGGCATCCACCCGGTAATAGGCGTGGGGAATCCCCGCCTCCTCCAGAGCCCCGTGGAGCTTCACCTGGGAGGCAACATCGGCGGAGAGGATCACAAAATCCGGGGCCAGGGCCAGGATCTCCTCCATACCGGGCTCCTTCACCGTGCCCACCACGGCCACGGCCTCTCCCAGGTCCAGCCCCCGCTCACTGACAGCGTCCTCGGTGGTCCCCGCCAGCGTTCCGCCGGCCAGGAGCCAGGTCTCGGCAAAGCTGCCGTAGAGGGACACCACCCGCTCCCAGCTCTCCAGGGTCACCTCATGGTCCAGCGCATCGGTAAACGCGATGCCGCCCGCCGCCGGAGCCAGGACAGCGTCCGCCGCCGCGCCGCCGCTCTCCGCAGGCACCGAGGAACATCCGGTCAGCAGCACCGCCGCCAGTACGGCACAGAGGATTTTTTGAAACTGCTTCATATAAAAATCGCCCCTCTTTTATATCAGTGTGGAAAAAACAGTTGTTGAGATTCACCGGATATGGTAAACTACTTCTGTGAAATTTCAGCCGGGCCCCTCCCGGCACAGGAGGAATACAGCCATGAAAACCATCCCACCCGAGACCTGGAAGCAGGACTTGCCCGCCTTCCGGGAGAAGACCGCCGCGTTCTACGCCGGAGAGCTGGACAAGGCCGCCTACAAGGGCTTCTCCGGCCTCTACGGCAGCTACGCCCAAAAGGGCGGCCAGGCCGGCATGCTCCGCCTGCGGATGACCGCCGGCCGGGTGACGCCGGAGAAACTGGCCTTTACCGCCAGGGCCATCCGGAAACACAGGATCGCCCTGGTCCACTTCACCACCTGCCAGACCATCCAGCTCCACGGCCTGGACGGCCAGACCGCCGGGGACATCATAGAGGCAGCCCTG
The DNA here is from genome assembly GCF_910587525.1 of uncultured Oscillibacter sp. Lineage (GTDB taxonomy): Bacteria > Bacillota > Clostridia > Oscillospirales > Oscillospiraceae > Oscillibacter. The sequence goes on from NZ_CAJULS010000097.1 coordinate 3,437, forward strand.
GACGCCGGCATCGTCACCATGGGCGGCGGCGGGGACTATCCCCGGAACGTCATGTGCTCTCCCCTCTCCGGCACAGAGAAGGATGAGTATTTCGATGTCCTGCCTTGGGCGGAGGCCGCCGGGGAGTATCTGATGACCTTCATCAAGGCGGAGAAGATGCCCCGAAAGCTGAAAGTGGGGTTTTCCAGCTCTCCCAAAAATGTCACCCACGCCACTTACCGGGATTTGGGCTTTGCCGCCCGGCCTGACGGAAAGTTCGACGTATACAGCGCCGGAGGCCTGGGCAACAATCCACGCTTCGGCGTCAAGGTGGCGGAGGCCGTGGAGCCCTCCAAAATCCTCTACTATATCAAGGCCATGTGGCTGACCTTCCGGGCCTATGGCAATTATGAGAACCGGGGCAGGGCCCGGACCCGCTATATGCAGGAGGCCTGCGGCGGCCCGGAGGCCTACGTCAAAGCCTACCGGGAAAAGCTCTCGGAAGTCTTCACCTCCGGAGAAGACCTGGACCTGGAACTCCACCCCGCCGCTCTGGAAAAGGCGGGAGACGGCTCTGTGGTCTCCGGCCCCCGGGTGCTGGAGCAAAAACAGCCGGGTCTTTACACCGTGGTCTGGCACCCCATCGGCGGCCAGCCGGACCCGGCGGTCCTCTGCGCCGTCAGCGACGCCATGGAGAAAATGCCCGGCGCGGAGCTGCGCCTGTCTCCGGACGAGACCGCCTATCTGATCAATCTCAACGGCGCCGAGGCCCGCACCATGCTGGACCTGACCCACGAGGGCGCCAAGTCCCTCTTCGAATCCTCCGTCAGCTGCATCGGCGGCACCATCTGCCAGGTGGGCACCCGGGACTCCCAGGGTCTGCTGAGAGCCTGCGTGGCGGCCGTGCGGGAGGCGAATCTCCCCAACGGCGCCCTGCCCCAGATCCACATCTCCGGCTGTCCCTCCTCCTGCGGCACTCATCAAACGGGGGTCATGGGCTTCCGGGGGGCGTCCAAGCTGGTAGAGGGCAAACCCCGGTCCGCCTTCACGCTGTTCGTGGGCGGAGACGACCGCCAGGGCTGCGAGGCCATGGGCCGGGAGCTGGGGGTCATGCTGGAAGAGCGCATCCCCGCCTTCCTGGTGGAGGTGGGCAGGGCCGCAGCCGATCAGGGCTTTACCGCCTGGCGGGAGACCGACCCTGCCGCCCTGGAGGCCATTGCCGCCAAGTATTTGTAATCATATCATATTCTTCCTCCGATTTCCAGCAACAATTCCCCTCCAACAGAAGGAGGGATTTCAGCCCGTTTTTTTCAAAAGGAGGTGTCCCATTTGGAACGTTACGAGAGTGTCCGGGAGGAGATCTGCGGCGTCTGCCGTCTTCTCTATGAGAGAGGGTATGTGGTCAGCAATGACGGCAACGTCTCCGTCCGGGTGGAGGACGGCAAGATCCTCATCACCCCGTCCGGGGTGGGCAAGGGGCGCATGACGCCGGACATGCTGGTGCTGTGCGACCTGGAGGGCGTCATTCTGGAGGGGGACCGCCCCCCGTCCTCCGAGAGCAAAATGCACCTGATGATCTACCGGGAGCGGCCCGATGTCCGGGCCGTGGTCCACGCCCATCCCCCCTTCTCCACCGCCCGGGCCGTCTGCCGCCGCCCCCTGACGGAGCGGTATCTGACAGAGATGGTCCTTTCGCTGGGAGAGGTTCCTGTCACGGAGTTCGCCATGCTCTCCACCGACGAGGTGCCCGACAGCATCCGCCCCTTCGTTCACACCCACAACGCGGTGCTGCTGGCAGGACACGGCTCCCTGGCCTGGGGCCCCACCCTCCTGACCGCCTTTGACCGGCTGGAGGTGGTGGAGCAGACCGCCAGGATTCACTTCCTGGTGGACCGCATGGGCGGCGGGGTGGAGCTCACACCCCAGCAGGCGGACACCCTGCGCTCCATGAAAGGTTTTTATAGTCACCGCACCTGAAAAGAATCCCCGGATTCTTTTCAGGCCTGCGGCGCGACTGCGCCGCAGGGGCCGCAAAGCGGTCCGCGGTGGACTTCACAGTCAAAACAAAGCCCATTTCATGGGCTGGCGGGCTTTGTCCGCCTTGAAAATCGGGCACGGTTTTCAAGTGGTTTGACTATATCAGCGGTTGGCGGAAAACAGTGCCGACACGACAGATCATTTGAAGATCGGAGGGATTTCCCATGAATGAAACGCTCAAACAGGTGACCCACATCGACAACGTGCGCCTGGGCGGCGATGAAAAGAGCGTGGTCATCATTGACCAAACGCAGCTGCCAAACCGCACTGTGTACCTGACTCTCCGCACACCAGAGGAAATCTATGACGCCATCAAGCTCCTCCAGGTCCGGGGAGCTCCGGCCATCGGCATTTGTGCCGCCTATGGCATCTACGCCCTGGCCCGCCAGTGGGAACTCTGGGATTATGACGCCTTTGCGGAGAAATTCCATGCCCAAAAGGAGTACCTGAATACCTCCCGCCCCACCGCCGTGAACCTCAGCTGGGCGCTGAACCGTATGGAGGGCGTGGTCACCGCCAACGCCGGAAAGCCTGTGGCGGAAGTGCTGGACCTCCTGGGCGGGGAATGCCGGGCCATTCACCAGGAGGACATTGCCATGTGCCGGGCTATCTCCGAGTACGGCCTGCGTCTTATCAAGGACGGCGACGGCGTCCTCACCCACTGCAACGCCGGCCCCCTGGCCACCTCCCGGTACGGCACGGCTTTGGGCCCCCTGTTTCTGGGCCATGAGCAGGGCATGAAGTTCCGCGTCTTCTCCGATGAAACGCGGCCCCTGCTTCAGGGCGCCCGGCTCACCTCCTACGAGCTCCAGCAGGCCGGCATCGATGTGACGCTGATCTGTGACAACATGGCCTCCATTGTCATGAAAAACGGCTGGGTCCAAGCCTGCTTCGTGGGCTGCGACCGGGTTGCCGCCAACGGCGACACCGCCAACAAGATCGGCACCAGCGGCGTGGCCATCCTGGCGAAGCACTACGGCATCCCCTTCTATGTCTTGGGTCCCACCTCCACCATCGACCTCAGCTGTCCCGATGGGGACCACATCCCCATCGAGCTCCGGGACCCCGGAGAGATCCGGGAAACGTGGTACATAGAGCCCATGGCCCTGCCCGAGGTGAAGTGCTACAATCCCGCCTTCGACGTCACCGACCACACGCTGATTTCCGGCATCGTGACAGAAAAGGGCATCTGCCGCGCACCGTACACGGAGAGCCTGGCTGCCCTTTTTCAAAGTCACAGATGAACGCGCATTTCCCATATTCCATTCTGTATAATGGCGCTGTTAAATTACCGTTTGGCATTACGGCTGGTTTTTGAACCAGCCTGGAAATGACCTGATTATTTGAGAAAGGACAGATTATTATGACAAAAAGCTCTATCTCCGCCAGCATCAGCGTCACGGACGCCGAGATCGCCAAGATCGTCCTCATGCCCGGCGACCCCCTGCGGGCCAAACACGTGGCGGAGCGGTATCTGGAAAACCCCGTCTGCTTCAATACCGTGCGCAACATGCTGGGCTACACCGGCACCTACAAGGGGCGGCAGGTCTCCGTCATGGGCCACGGCATGGGCGTGCCCTCCATGGGCATCTACGCCACCGAGCTCTTCACACAGTTCGGCGTGGAGTCCATTATCCGCATCGGCTCCGCCGGGGGACTGTGCGGGCAGGTAAAGCTCCGGGACGTGATCATCGCCATGGCCGCCTCCACCAACTCCAACTACGGCGCCGCCTTCCCCTTCCCGGGGCTCTTCGCCCCCGTGGCCAACTATGAGATGCTGTCGGACGCCGTGGAGGCCGCCAAAACCCTTGGCGTCCGCACCCAGGTGGGCAGCGTTTTCACCAGCGACCATTTCTACCACCCCTCCCCGGAGGTGAACAAGCAGGCCCGGGACCTGGGGCTGCTTGCGGTGGAGATGGAGACCGCCGGCCTCTACTGGACCGCCTCCGCCTTCCACAAACGGGCTCTGAGCCTTCTCACCATCTCCGACCACCTCTTTACCGGCGAGGCCCTCTCTGCCGAGGACCGGCAGGAGTCTTTCCACGAGATGATGGAAGTGGCCCTGGAGACCGCCTGGAAGTGGGCGGAGTAACCCCCGTCAACCCCCCCCGGAGGACCTTGGTCCTCCGGGGGGTCCGCTCTTTACGCCGTGTAGGGCTCAGACACATCCACACTCCCATAGCGCTCTTCAAACTCCCCGTCCACCAGAAAACGCACCTCGCTCACCGCCTCCAGGGAGCACAGAGACTGGCTCAGAGACCGGAGAGCCGTACCCAGGGGCAGGTCCTCTGACAATCCGTCCACCAGCGCCGAGGACAGATTTACATAACAAGTATCCTCCTCCTGCCAGACGCTCCGCACCCGGAAGCCCTCCGGCAGGGCGGTAGAGAGGCCCTTGGTCTCCGGCGCCCCCTCCAGAGCCCGGATCACGGCGGCGGCCTGGGTGTCTCCCTCGTAGAGGTCCAGCGTCCGCTGCTCCTCCGTCAGGCCTCCCTCCTCATTCAGAAAGAACAGCGCCGCGTCCACAGTGCCCACCACATCCTCCTCGGAGGACAGCAGTACGTCCCGGGCGGTGAAGACCTGCTTGTCCCGGTAGGCCAGTTCCTGGCCCTGGACCGTGATCTTCACAGAGGTGATCTCCGGCAGCTGGGTGAGCGTCAGTGTCACGGCGTAGTCCGCCATGGTCAGGCGCACACCGGAGAGGGTGCTGTAAGCCGCGGAGAAATCCACCACTGCCCGGCTGCCCTCCACCTTGGCTGACAGCAGCGTGGTACTGGCAGGCAGTGTTCCCCGCAGCAGCTCGCTCTGGGGACCATCCAGCAGCCCCTCCACCAGGGCCTCCACCGACGCCTGGGTATCCAGCCCCTCCGCCAGCTCCACCGTCTCCGTCCGGAACACGTCTCCGCCGGAGGAGGCCGAGAGATCTTCCTCGCGGAAATAGAGCTGGTAGCTGTTCTCGGCTGTCTCGCTGTCCGCCGGGGCGCAGGCGGCGCAGAACATCGCCAGCAGTATGCCACCCCAAAACAGCAGAACTTTCCCCCTCACAGCCGCTCTCCCTCCTTCGCATAGGGCCAGCGAACGGTGAATACCGCGCCGCCGCCGGGCCGGTTGGCCGCCTCCACAGTGCCGCCCCGCTTCTCCATGGTGTCCTGGACGATGGACAGTCCCAGTCCCGTGCCGCCGGCGGCACGGGAGCGGGCCTTGTCCACCCGGTAAAAGCGCTGGAAGATCCGGGGCAGATCCTCCTCCGGGATACCCGCGCCGTTGTCCGCCACCTCCAGCACCACCTGCTCACTGCGCCACCGCAGGGACACCTGCACGGCCCCGCCGGCAGCGGAGTATTTCACCGCGTTGTCCACCAGGTTGTAGATCACCTGGTGGATCTCGTCCTTGGCGGCCAGGACCGTACAGCCCTCCGCCGCGTCGTAAGTCATCTCCACGCCCTTCTCCTGGGCCACCAGGTTCATCATCCGCATCACCTGCTCCAAAACCGGCAG
>NZ_CAJULS010000098.1 GCF_910587525.1 uncultured Oscillibacter sp.
AGATTCCGTATGGTGACTGGAGTTCAGACGTGTGCTCTTCCGATCTTTTACCATGTCCTTTCCATCCTGATGCCACTGGTAATTCAGATAGACGGAATTAAAGTCCGCCCGCAGCAGGGACACCAAAACGCCGCCGGCCTGATAGTACCGTCCGATCTTCCGAATCATCAGCGTCATCTGCGCAGGGAAATCGCCGCCCTTGCCAAACAGGTTTAGTGCTACGGACACCAGGCTCACATCCTCGCCGTGGCCCAGGGCTGCGATCTCATGGGCCTGCAGTGGAGGCAGGGCGCTACGGTCCCCCTCAGGAAGCCCTCCATAGGAGAGCGCCTGCCCGGCGGCGCCGGAACGGGCGGCAGCCAGCTTCGCCATACGGATCAGCCGCTCTGTGCTCTGGTCCCCATCCGTTTGGGCAAGGCCGCCGCACATCCGGAGGGGAAGGGTGGGAAACCGGACAGCGAACGTTTCCAGCAGTCCTCTTGTAAATTCCGCCGCCCGGGTCTCGGACAGGTTCTCCAGCCACAGGACAAATTCATCCCGGTTCAGCCGCATGGCAGCCGTACGGCAGCCGGTTTCCGCCGTGAGCGCCTGACAGCGCTCACGCACCAGCTCGCCCAGTTCCTCCAGGATCATATCGCCAAAGACGATTCCGTTTTCTTCGTTAATCTGCTTCATCCGGTCCAGAACCAGGCTGACCATGACGCCCTTCGGCCGCTCTTTTCGATACTCTGCCAGCTTTTTAAGCCCGGCACCGCAGGCATAGAGACCAGTGATTCCGTCCACGGTGTTTTTCCGGAGCTGTTCCGCCTCCCGCACTTTCTGTTCCTGAATGTCGCGGATGCTGCCCACTAACTTCCAGCGCTGCCCGTCGGTATCATAGACCGTCTTCCCTGAGAGAGCCACCCAGAGGAACTCCGCATCCTCCGGCCACCGCAGCCGGAATTCCGCGTACAGCTCATCCTTCTCGCTCTGGAGGGCTTTGACAGCGCAGGCCCGATCCTTCTCATGGATGCATCCGGGGTCGATAAAGCAACCTCCAAAGCCGCCGCACTGCCACTGCCCGCTCATAGACGGATGGTTGACTATGTCCAGCGTCTGGCTCCGCAGATCATAGGAGAAAAAGATGTCCTTGGAGGATTCCAACGCCACTTTGTAACGCTCTTTTTCCTCCAGAAGGATATTTTCCGCTTTTTTCTGCTGCTCAGTCAGATCTACAACCACATCGTACAACGCGTCTATCTCCAGGATATTGGAGGGCCTGAAAGCTTGAAGGCCCTCTGTTCCCCCGCTGATACACCCCATCAGCCGCTGGACCGGCCGGGTCAGGTGCCGCACTGCCAGGTAGATACCCATAACACCAAATCCCAGGCCCAGCAGAACGGCAGCCACCATCCAGACATAGAGCCGGCGGCTCATGCCGAACAGGTCCTCCTCTGTGTCCAGCCCCACCAGCACCCACTCAGTATTTTCGTAAGGCACATGGGCGCTGTACAGCTTCAGGGGATAGGAGACGGCATAGACGCCCTGGTGATTCAGTCTGGCGCCCTCCACCCGGAAGAGGTCCTGGTAAGCCGTCTTCTGTAAACGGAATCCGTTATCCATGGGGCGGACCAAATCATAGAGCATCCCCTTGCCCACCAAAGGCACATAGCTGTCCTCCCCGCTTCTCACAGCCAGCAGATACCCGGACTGCTGTGCGTCATTCAGCTCCGCCACTGGGAAGTAGTCATACAGCCGCCTGCTGGAGATCTCCACACCCAATACGCCGTAGGTCAGTCCGTCATACCGCAGAGGCAGGGAGTAGGTGATCATCTCATGGGGATCCACCCGGTCCTTTTCCAGGCAGAAGGGCAGCGACCAGCAGCCCAGATCTCTTGTATCCGCCTCCGGAAAGTCCTGGCCCGCACGCCAGGGTTCATAGAAATAGCGATCCGATTCGTTCACATCCCGGCCGTCCATGTGGAACCGGGGTGTCCAGTTGGTGTCCAGCGGAATATTCCAGGCCCTGGAGAGCTCTTTGCTCCCCCGCTCCAGCAACAGGTCCGAATGATTGACGGAATTTGTGTTGGGATCGGAATCCCGGATAAAGAATCCGTCGTACTCCCCCGCCGCTCCGGCATCCAGGTCCGTCAGGACCAGAAAGAGCCCATTGGAGGCACTGCCCTGCAGAATGTCCAGACATTCCGGAAACAGCCGCTCCAACAGCGCCTCCCTCATCTCATCGGAGAGGAGCAGCGTCGCCAGGTCCGCGCCCTCACTGTCCAGATGCTGCTCCAAAAGGCCATTGAGCAATGCCTCCCGCTCATAGATGGACGCCCAGCGCTGGTTCATATCGTTTTGCAGAATCACGCCCCGGTTCTCCACCAGCCGGCTCATCATATTTGCGGAATACTCCTCCAGTGTGGCCGTCGTCCGCCGGACCACCAGTGTACCGATGGTGATGACCCCCTGCAAGAGCATGATGGCAATCAGAGGGAAGAGGAACATACGGAAGATAGTCCGCCTCTTCCGTGTCTGACGATTATCTCTCTCCATGCGCTCACCTACCGACGGCATTGTTCAGCGCCTGGCAGAACGCACTGTACCAATCCTCAAAGGCCCCGTCCGACACATACTCCGCCGACGCCTCCTCCAGACTCTTGCCCAGCGCAATGGCCTCCAGCACCCCCGCCCGGTCCTCTGCCGCCCGATCCGCAAGATGGTACTCCAGCACCTTCCGGGCGGCGGAGCCGTTCTGAAAGCTCTTGTTGGTATAGAGAGTCATCTCCTCCAGCTCCTCAAAAATGGTGGTCAGGCAGTCATAGGTCTTGGGAGACACCGACAGCCCCTGATCTGCGATGACCTGATCCAGCTTTTCCGTACTGCCAGCCTCCTTCAGCACCGGCAGATAACCGGAAACGCAGCCGAAGCGCAGATTTTCCTCTGCCTGGGTGAACCACTTCAAAAATTCCACAGAAGCGTATTCCCGCCGCTCGTCCGACCTGCTGACCACCATGCCAGCGCCCTGCTGCACAGCGTACGCTCTCCCGCCCTCAAACACCGGGGCCGGCATCACAATATAGTCGATGGGATGGCTGCCCGCGTCCAGCTCCACCTGGTCGGGGAAGTACATGGCAGAGGACGTGGAGCCGGTATAGGCCAGAATGTCCCCCGTCTTCACATCGTCGGAGCGGAAGGCGCCGTAGGCCCCAAAGTAGCCCTTGACCATTGGGACATAGTAGTTCTCCCACAGGCGGCGAAGCTCTTCTTTGGGCGCGTGAAGCGTCATCTCCCCATGCTCTACCTGAAAAATCTCTACACCCAGCTGCTGCAGCCCGATGATAAAATAGTTGGCTACGGCGTCCCGGCCATAAAAGGCTTTTCCGTCCCCAGGCACATCAGGGGTAAGTCCGTCCGTCCACTCATAGTAGGTCCTGGCAACAGCCGCCACACCTTCGATGGTCCGCAAATCCTCCAGAGAGGCGCCTGTGTCCGCCGCGAAAACCTCCCAATCCGTCTTATTGAGCATCATAATCTCCGTAGACTTCGCCGTAGGAAAGATCCGGAGGGTGCCATCGGCGGCGATGCGGCCCTCCTCTATGTAAGAGTCCACATACTGCTCCAGCTCCTCCTGACTGAGATACCCGGAGAGGTTGGCCAGTGCACCGGCCTGTTCAATTTCGTAAGCTGTATCCGCATAAGAGGAGAAGATATCCGGCATGGCCTCCGCACCAACCTTGCCGCTGATGGCATCCCGCACCGCCGACTCCAGGTCGGAAACCGAACCCTGGGAGTAGCTCTGCACATAGATCCCCCGTTCCCGGCCGGCTGTATCGTTGAACTCCTCCACCAGCGCATCGAAGGCCGCCTGCTGAGAGCCGTTATAGTAGTGCCAGACCGTCAGGGACACCGGGTCCTGGGGATCCAGGGGGCTTTTGTCTCCGCAGCCTGGCAAAACAAACAGCAACGCCGCCGCCAGACATACCAGACATATTCTTTTCACTGCCACCTCTGTGATTCTCACGGGTCACTTCCCCTTTCATCTTCTATTCACAAATTCAACAGGTTCTGCCTGAAAAATAACAGAATACCCAAATGCAGTAATGCCGGTCTATCGTTAAAACAGTTTTCCAAATATCCGTCATAAGCTGGCCTGCTGTCCACCTTTCAGAAACCATATCCACAGGTGGGGAACGCTAGATGGGCAAGGGATTACCGCGCCGGCCAAGGCAGATTTTCGCAGGAATACTGGGGGTATCTCAAGAAAATTTAACGAAGAGCGGCGCGAAAAGACCTGTCTAGATGGTCTTCAGCGCCTGTGAATACTGTTTCTTAGTGCCCTAACCGCAGTTTTGCAGTATTATACTACCTTTTTCATACTGATTCAAGTCTGCATCAGTATAGGGAAGCGTCCGCCCACGCACTTTACCATCCGCGATTTTCGTTTTGCGGATGCGGCTTTGCAGAGCCCGGCCCTTACAAAAAATCTGTGAAGAGGACACTCCCTCAGTATGGCTACGCGGAAAACGGATAAAGGGGGACGTCAGTCCCAACATCATTAAGTTAAGGAAATTTACCAAATAATGAGGTGCAGAAATGTTTTGGATTCTGCTTGCTCAGCTGAAATCTAAGAACATTTTAATGCCCCATTATTTGGTAATTAGTCTTATCTTAATGGCGTTGACGCCAGTCCCCCTTTCTTCCCGCGTACAATCAGCCCGGCGGCCAGGTCATGTCCCGGCCGGCCAGCACATGGAAGTGCAGATGGGGCACGCTCTGGCCCGCCTGCTCCCCAATGTTGGACACCACGCGGTAGCTCTCAATGCCCATTTCCGCCGTAACTTTGGCGATGACCTCAAAGATGTGCGCCACCACCGCGCTGTTTCCGGTATTCACACCGGCGACGGAGGCGATGTGCTCCCTGGGGATCACCAGAAAATGAGTGGGCGCTTGAGGGGCGATGTCGCTGAAAGCACAGCACAGCTCGTCCCCGTAGACTTTGGCGCTGGGGATTTCTCCCGCGGCAATTTTGCAGAATAAGCAGTCAGACATTTCAAAACCTCCTCTATTTTTTAGGCCTTGTTTGATAAATGGCACAATGCTCAGCGGTGAGAGATTTCTTCGCCGGTCAAGGCGATCTTGACGCAGCCATACTTTGTATACAGCAAGAAAAGTCCACGCGGAGCGGCGGAAAAAGGTCCACCGCTTGGGCGTTTTGACATTTTCAAACAGGCTCTAGGCGAAGCCGCCGTTTTCAATCGCAGTCAATATGCAGTAGGGGCAGACCGCCGCCGTATCCTGTCTCCTGAAAATCTCCGTCATAAACGGGTCCGGATGGTACTTAAACATGGGAAATGGCACAAAACGCCTCCTTCATATAAACTGGTTCCGCCCGGCGTCGTATTCGCAATGCAGCGCCGCCAGTGCCTCCCGCAGCGCCGTCTCATCAGCGCCCAGCGCCGCGCACAGCTCCTCCAGGCTGGGATACTCATCCCGCAGCTTCGTATTCACAAAGCTCAGCAAAATAACAGGGTCTTTCGGAATCATTGCGCCTCCCTCACTGCTCCGGCACCACGGCAAAAAAGACCAGGTCCCCCTCACTGTCGTTGCTCAGGCTGTGCTCATGACCCTTGGGGCAGTAATGGCAGGAGCCGGCGGACAGCGGCTCATATGTCCCGTCGCACAGCACCTTTCCGGTACCGGAGAGGATGTAGATGATCTCGCTGCTGGTCTCATGGGTATGGAGGCCGATGGAGGCCCCGGGGATCAGCGTGCCCCGCATGATCTTCCCCAGGGAATCCGCATACATCTGGGCGGAGACCTCCTTCTCGCCACCCCGCATATAGGGGATGACGGTAGTCTCCATTTTATCGAATTCAATCAGCATGGAACCGTTCTCCTTTTCTCGTCATGGATGCACCTGCAAGGCGTGGGTAAACCAGTTGAAAATATGATCCCGTGTAATCGGCGACTGGCTATATATCTCCCGAAAACCCGGCAGGGCACGGATCTCCTGATACCAGCGCACCATCTCCTCCGGCGGCTCCGCCTGGACGGCCCTGCTCCGGGCGGCGGCCTTCTGCCACTTCCGCAGCTCCTCCCAGCGGTCCGGATTCTCCAGCGCCTCCAGTTGAGGCAGAACACGCTCCGCCAGGCCCTGCCATTGGCGCAGCTCCGAGGAGGGGAGCTTGGGGAAAATCGTCTCGTAAAGAGGCATGATGTCCTGCTCGATCTTCTCCGCCAGCTGTTCCAGGGCATCGTCCAGAAATGCCGTCCGGTCCTGCTGATAGAGAATGTCCTCGTAGTCTTCCACATTCCACAAGCTGCGCCGCCAGGGGTCGCCGGTGGTCCAGGCGTACCAGTCCGGGTTATAGCCACGGCCAGGAGGGCCGACGCCGAGATAGCCCCGCCACCCGGCCTGGTACTCCTCAAAGTTCCGGCCGATCAGCAGATAATCATAGAGGCGGCCGGGGTTTTGGCGGACAAAGCCATAGGTGTTCTGCCATTCGTAGGTAAACAGGAAGTCGGGGAAGCGGGCCGCCATCATAGCAGTCAGGCGGCGCTTAACAGGGACGCTGCGGGGGGTGGACATTGAGCATCCTCTCCTCTTCCTATTATTTTCTTGTTTTCCTTTGCTGCCTTGAGGGCTGTTTGTCTTGTTGTTTTGTCAATACGGCCTGTAATTCACTTCGCTCTTGCAGGCTTTCGCTATTTTCGCTGCGCTCCGGGAACCCACAGGGGGCGCCGCCCCCTGTGCCCCCGCAGCCTTTGAAAAGGCTGGCGAAACTTTGATCTGCGGCTTCGCCGCCCGCGCTTTCAGCCCAACTTTCCGGCTACGAAATCGTCCACACTGGCCAGCGCGTCATCCAGCTTCAGCATATCCGTGCCGCCGCCCATGGCGCTGTCCGGCTTTCCGCCGCCCTTGCCGCCGCAGATGGCGCAGACGTTCTTCACCAGCTCCCCGGCCTTGATTCCCCTGGCTACGGCCTCCTTGCCGCAGACGGCTAAGAAGGAAATCTTCTCCCCGTTGACGGAGGCCAGCACAGCCACCACGTCCGGAGCCTTATCCCGCAGAAAATCGCCCATCTGGCGCAGGCCATTTGCGTCCAGGCCGTTGCGTACAGCAGTGAGGACCTTCAATCCGCCCACGTCCTTGGCGGCGGTGAGGAACTGCCTCGCCTCACCCAAAGACGCCTCGGCCTTGAACTTCTCCAGGGCCTGCCGCAGCTCCTTGTTCTCCGCCGCCTGCTGGCTGATCTTGCTCTCCAGCTCGCCGGGCGTGGTCTTCAGCAGCTGGGCGGCGTGGAACAGCATCTGCTGATTCCGGTTCACCGTCTCCAGCGTCAGTTTGCCCACAGTGGCCTCAATCCGGCGGACGCCGGAGGCCACAGACCCCTCGGACTTGATGCGGAAGGGACCTGCCTTGGCGGTGTTGTCCAGGTGGGTGCCGCCGCAGAACTCCAAGGAGAAGTCCCCCATCTCCACCACGCGGACCACGTCGCCGTACTTCTCGCCGAACATGGCCACGGCGCCCTTGCGCTTGGCCTCCTCAATGGGTAGGACCTCCGTCACCACCGGCAGGCCCTCCAGAACAGCGTCGTTGACCAGACGGTCAATCTCCGCCAGCTGCTCTGGCGTGATGCTCTCAAAATGAGTAAAGTCAAAGCGGATACGGTCCGGCTCCACCAGGGAGCCCGCCTGATGCACATGGTCGCCCAGCACCTTTTTCAGCGCGGCGTCCAGCAGATGGGTGGCACTGTGGGCCCGGCGGATGGCCTTGCGGCGCTCCGGGTCGATCTGGGCGCAGACAGTGTCGCCCACTTTGAGCACGCCCTCCGTCATCCGGCCGGAGTGGAGGAACTTGCCGCCCTTATTCTTCTGCACATCGGTGACCTCAAAACCCACTTTGCCGGCGCAGATCACACCGTGGTCCGCCACCTGGCCGCCCATCTCAGCGTAGAAGGGACTCTTATCCAGAACGACGGCGGCCTCCACGCCGGAGACAATCTCGTCCACCAGCTCTCCCCCGGCCACAATGGCCACCACCTTGGCATCCGGGATACGGTCATTGTCATAGCCCACAAACTCCGTGGCGGGCACATCGCTGCCGAACTCGATACCGGCCCAGCCCAGGTCGCCCAGGGCCTCCCGTGCCTTCCGGGCCCGGAGGCGCTGCTCTTCCATCAGCTTGTCAAAGCCCTCCCGGTCCACGCTCATGCCCTCTTCCTCCACCATCTCAATGGTGAGGTCGATGGGGAATCCGAAGGTGTCGTAGAGCTTGAAGGCGTCCGCGCCGGAGAAGACCTTCTCCCCCTTGGTCTTGTGGGCCGAAAGCAGATCGTTATAGATCCTCATGCCGCCGTCGATGGTCTTGGCGAAGTTCTCCTCCTCCGTGCGGATGACCTTGGTGATATAGGCCTGCTTCTCCCGCAGGTCAGGGTACGCGATCTCGTTCTCGCGGACCACGGTGTCCACCACCTCGTGGAGGAAGGGGCGGTCCACCCCCAGGAGCTTGCCGTGGCGGGCGGCCCTGCGCAGCAGGCGGCGCAGGACGTAGCCCCGGCCCTCATTGCTGGGCAGCACCCCGTCGCAGATCATCATCACGGAGGAGCGGATATGGTCAGTGATAACCCGGAGGGAAACGTCAGTTTTGTGGCTCTCGCCGTAGTGGGCGCTTGTGATCTCGCTGACCTTGTTGGTGATGTTCATCACCGTGTCTACATCGAACAGGGAGTTCACATTCTGACACACGCAGGCCAGCCGCTCCAGTCCCATGCCGGTGTCGATGTTCTTGTTCTGCATCTCCTCGTAGTGCCCCTCGCCGTCGTTAACGAACTGGGAGAAGACGTTGTTCCAGACCTCAATATACCGGTCGCAGTCACAGCCCACGGTGCAGCCGGGCTTGCCGCAGCCGTGCTCCTCGC
>NZ_CAJULS010000099.1 GCF_910587525.1 uncultured Oscillibacter sp.
CATCGCCAAGCTGGAGCGGGGCCAGTTCATCATGATCCGGGAGGGCACCGCCGCCAGGAACCTGGAGTCCCTGGTCCCCCTGCTGTGCGATCAGTACTCTGAGCGGTGCATGTTCTGCACTGACGACAAACACCCCAGCGACCTGCTGGAAAAGGGCCACATCGACTACATTGTGAAAAAGGCCATCGCCCTGGGGGCGGACCCCATCACGGCGGTGAAGGTGGCCTGCCACAATGCCGCCCGCTACTTTTTGCTGAACAACCGGGGGGCCATCGCCCCGGGGTATCTGGCGGACTTTGTGCTCATCGACAATTTCCAGGATTTCAACATTGAGAAAGTCTTCAAAAAGGGCGTCCTGATGGTGGAGAACGGCACGGTGCGGGACTTCCCCGCCCCGGAGATCGAGCCCTATCTCACCCAGCGGGCCCACAGCACCTTCCATCTGGGCCGCCTCACGGCGGAGGACTTCATGGATCACCGCCCCCGGGGCATCATCGGCATGGTGGAAGGGGAGATCACCACCCAGGACGCGGGCTACTCCGACCGCATCGACGTGGAGTACGACGTGCTGAAAATCGCCGTGGTGGAGCGGCACAAGAACACCCACCACATCGGCATCGGCTTTATCCAGGGCTACGGGCTCAAGTCCGGCGCCGTGGCCACCTCCATCTCCCACGACTCCCACAACATCATCGTGGTGGGGACCAATGAGGCCGGCATGGCTGCCGCGGTCAACCGGGTAGTGGAACTGAACGGCGGTATCGTGGTGTGGGACGGCGGCGCTCCTATCGCCGAGGTGCCCCTGGCCATCGCGGGCATCATGAGCGACGAGCCGCTGGAGACGGTGAACGAGAAACTGGAGTCCGCAAAAGAGCAGGCCCACGGCCTGGGCGTGGGGCAGGGCATCGACCCCTTCATGACACTGAGCTTCATGGCCCTGCCGGTGATCCCCTCCCTGCGGATCACCACCCGGGGCGTGTTCGACGTGGGCAGCCAGAGCTACGTGTGATACTTCTTCTCGAGAGAAAGAGTATCAAAAAAGAGCTTGATTCCACCGCACAGCCTGGCGGTCATCCAAGTCTCTGCGGCGGCAGCAAAAAAAGGTCCCGGAGCAATGCTCCGGGACCTCGCCTTATTTTGTTCTCAGGGGCAGGTAGGATTGGAAGTGCCAGCTTCCGTTTCGATTTTTTAACGTCAGGACGGAGGTATCGCTCATAAGGCAGGCCGTATCCTCCGAATACCAGCCGGACGTACACTCAAACCAGCCGGGGTCCATGTCGCTGACGAAATTATAGTACGCCCCGTACTCCGGAAGGCAGAGAAGGGTGGTGCTCCTGGAATAATCCCTCGCGCCGGAGCCGTTGTAGGGGGAGAAATCCAGATACTCCGTGGTGATGCCCATGTGCTCTTTCAGACAGGCGTCCACGTCTGCGCGGAGGTACTTATGGATGGGCACGGGCATCCGGTCAAGGGAAAGATCCCCAAAAGGCCAGCCCTCCTCCGCTTTCAGTGCCTGAAATTCCGCTTCGCCGGAAATCTCCTCCCCCGGCGAGAAGTGCCGCAAAAAGGCGGAGAGGTCCAGCTCCTCCGGCCAGCGGTAATAGCAGGAGACCAGGCAGGTCAGCGGGTTTACATAGCTCACCCCGTCCCGCTCAATGAAGGGCTGGAAGGCCCCGTTTACCCGGGTAATCTCCTCCGCCGTCAGGGGGACCGCCCCCTCCGGCAGGAAGGACTGGAAGAGCCAGCGGTCCTCCTGCTTCCGCAGGGTCAAAACCGTATTGCTGCCGGCGAGCCGGGCCTCCCCGTCCGTGTACCAGCCGCTCTCACACCGAAAGACCCCCGGGCCGAAGTCGCTGGTGGTGTTGTAGTAGGTTTGAAACGCCTCCAGATAGTAAAGACCGCTGGTCCACGGGGCGGCGAGGTCCTCCGTTGTGACCCCCGCGTACTCCGTCAAAAAGGCGTCCACCCGGTCCCCGGGGTACCGGTGGATGGGCACCGGCATGTCCTCCTGGGGCCGGTCCCGCTCAAAGTCCCACGCCTCCAGCCCCGTCAGGGCCGCGTACTCCTCCTGGCTGACAGTACCGCCGTCATCCTCCTCCGGGAGAGGCCAGTACGCCAGAAAGGCAGACAGGTCGATCTCCTCCGGGGTCTGGTAGAAGCAGGTGAAAAATGCGCTGAGCGGGTTCGCCCGGGACACGTTTTTCTCGTCGGTGAAATAGGGCAGAAATGCCCCGTTCACCCGGTTGACCTCCTCCGCCGTCAGGGCAGCCGCCCCCTCCGGCAGGTCCGGCGGGTTCTCCGGGCCCTTTGTCTCCGGGGCGGTATCCTCAACAGGCGGTGCCTCTTCCGGAGGAGGCGTTTCCTCCGCCTTTTGGCCGCAGGCAGTCAGCAGCAGCGCCAGCAAAAGCAGCGTCGCCAATATGCGCTGTTCTTTCACGCCGCGCTCCTCACCCGTTTTCAATGATGACCTGGCACGCCTTCATGGCCGCCAGCGCGTTTTTGTGGCTCTCCGGCGTCACCCCGGCGCAGCAGGCCGCATCCACCACAGTTTCCACCTCCGGCAGAAAGGACTTGACCAGCAGCACGTTGGAGATCACACAGATGTCGGTGCACAGCCCGATGAACGTGGCCTTTTCCACCCCGGGCCGGCCCTGCTTTTTCAGATCCTCATCCCGGGCCTTCAGCATGGCCCCCAGATACCGGCTGCCAAAGCCGTGCTTGTCGATGGGCGTCCGGCCCACGGCGTACGCCGTCAGCTGGGGGACGATCTCCCAGCCCTCCGTGCCCCAGATGCAGTGGGGAACCGGGAGATTCCGGCCCTCCTGGCTCTCCAGATAGTCCGGCCCGTGGGTGTCCCGGGTGAAGATGATCTCCTCCCCCTGCTCCAGGGCTTTTGCCACCCGGCGGGCGGCATAGGGCACGATGGCCTTTGCCTCTGCCGTCCCCAGGGGCCCCGTGACAAAGTCGTTCTGCATATCCACCACAATCAGATAGTTCATACTCCAAACCTCCCTGCGTTTTTTCCATTCTACTCCGTTTGAAGATATTTTACAAGACTTTTTCCCCCGCCAGGGCTATACTGTCACCGTGAAGGAGGCGCACCCATGGACACAAGCGAGAAAACCGCGGTCTTTGACCGTGTTTTGCAGACCGAGGGCTACTGTTTCCGGGGGCTAGCCCAGCCCTTCCCCACCCACTTCCACGGTCACTACGTGCTGGGGCTGGTGGAGGGCGGCATCCGGGAGCTTGCCTGCAGGGGACAGACGTGGACCCTCCGTCCCGGCAGCCTCATGCTGCTGAGTCCCGGGGAGAGCCACGCCTGCACCCAGCAGGAGGGGACGCTGGACTACCGCAGCGCCAACGTCTCCATTGAGGCCATGCTGACGCTGGCCGCCGGGCTGACAGCAGACGGGAAGCTGCCCGTCTTTTCCTCACCGGTGGTGGAGGACTTCCCGCTGGCCCAGCAGTTTCATGCATTCCACCGCCGCCTCATGGCCGGGGACAGCGCCGCCGCGGAGGAAGCCCTGCTGCTGTTCCTCTCGGGCCTGCTGGAGCCCGCCGCCTCCGCCCCGGCGCCGGAGCCCTGCCGGGCAGAGGCCGCGGCGGCCCGGATTTTTATCCAGGAACACTTTGCCCAGCGGATCAGCCTGGACCAGCTCTGCCGCCACACCGGCCTGAGCAAGTCCACGCTGCTGCGCGCCTTCACCCGGGAGGTTGGCATCACCCCCTACCGGTATTTGGAGACCGTTCGGGTCAATGAGGCAAAAGTCCTGCTGGAGCGGGGCGTGCCGCCTCTGGAGGCAGCCCTGAAAACCGGCTTTTCCGATCAGAGCCACTTCACCAACTGCTTCACCCGCCACATCGGCCTGCCGCCGGGGATGTACCAGAATATCCGAAACGAAAGAGGAGAAACCGATGGACTTCCAGACTGAAAAATGCGTCATCGTGGCGGACGGAGCCCTGCCCCCAGGGCTCATCGCCAACACCGCCGCCATCCTGGGGATTACCCTGGGGAAAAATCTTCCGGAGGCCGTTGGGCCGGATGTGATCGACGGCTCCGGCGTCCTCCACCCGGGCATCATCGCCTTTCCCGTGCCCATCCTGCGTGGGGACCGGGAGAGCCTCCGCTCTCTGCGGGAGAGGCTCCGCACGCCACCCTTCTCCACCCTCTTCGCCGCGGACTTCTCAGAGCTGGCCCAGGGGTGCAGGACCTATGGGGAGTTTCAGGCGAAGATTGCCGCCGCGCCGGAGGACAGCCTCCAATATCTGGGCGTCGCCGTCTGCGGAGACAAAAAGCTGGTGAACAAGCTCACCGGCAGCCTGCCGCTGCTGCGGTGAGAATCAGGCCGCCCCGGCATACGCCGGGGCGGTCTTTTCAGCGCCTGTGGGGTCCGGCTCCCTGACCGCACCTCTCTTATCCGAATCTCTCCAGCATCTCCACATACCTGTCCAAGTGGTCCCGCAGGTCCGCCTCTCCCCAATAGGCCACATGGAAAACCTGTCCGCCCCGGCGCATGACCAGATGCTGCCGGGACTCAATGGTATCCCGCCAGTACCAGGCGCTGTCCGTTCCCGGAACGGTAATCCGCAGCTCGGGATGGTCCGCGATGTCCGGCCAGAAAGTCCACCGCCAGTCTCCTCATGTCTCTTCCCCCTCTCTCATCTCCCGCTGTCCGTCGTCCACACAGCGGCGCATATTCTCCATCTCCCGCCGGAACAGCGCCCGGCCATTCTCCGTGATCCGGTAGACCCGCATCCGGCCCTGGGACCAGCTCTCCCGGATCAGCTCCTCCTCCTGAAATTTCCCCAGGATGGCGTACAGCGTCCCCGGCCCCAGGGCCGCCCGTCCCTCCGTCAGCTGCCGGACATAGGCGGCGATCTCCGTGCCGCACCGCTCCTGCCGCCACAGGGCCAACAGGACGTAGAACATGCTCTCCGTCAGGGACTTCAAGGGTTGTCTTGCCATGGCGGCCCTCCTTTCATGCTCTTGGAAACTGTATTCACAGGCGTTGAACGCCGTCTGTGAATATAGTTTCTTAATATCGTTTTGCGATATTACCTGCTTTCAGTTCAGCATGATATTATAATACGATATTGTCAACAGTAAGTTTGGGGCCGGAAGTTTCACCCAGCTCTGGCAGGTTTTGAGGGTTGCTTCCTGCCCTTGGTCTCCGCTACAATAGACGCAGGAAATTTTGCGGAAAGGAAGGGATGTATGACACGACAGATAAACCCGAAATCAAAGAGCGGCCGCCGCTCTCCCGGCAGGAGAATGCTGCTGGGTCTGCTGGCGGCCCTGACACTGGCTGTCCCGGCCAAGGCCGCCCGGACGGTGCCCGTCCAGATCGACGGCACGGCCCTGGACGCCGTGTGCCATCTGGAGAACGGCGTTACCTACGTGCCCCTGCGTGCGCTGCTGGACACCCTGGGGGGCTGGGATGTATCCTGGGACAGCACCAAACGGGCTGCCGTGGCCGTCTCCGGCGATTCCTGCCTGACGGCGGATCCGGCGGCAGACACCGTGACGGTGGACGGCGAAGCCCGCTCCGGCAGAGTCTATGTCCAGGAGGGCGTCACCTACGTGCCCCTGCGGACCGCCGCGGAGCTGCTGGGGTGCGCCGTGGAGTGGGACGCCTATTTTCAGGGAGCCGCCGTCACCTCCCGGTCGGCAGAGCACAACGCCGTGGACTTCTACTGGCTCAGCCGGATCATCAGCGCCGAGAGCCGGGGCGAACCCATGGAGGGTCAGATCGCCGTGGGCAACGTAGTGCTGGAGCGGGTGGCCAGCGAGGATTTTCCGGACAACATCCCCGACGTGGTCTTTCAGCAGGCCGGCGGCATTGTGCAGTTTGAGCCCGTGGAGAACGGCACCGTGTACCTGGAGCCTACCGACCAGTCCGTGGAGGCTGCCCGGCGGACGCTGCGTGGGGAGAAGTCCCTGGAGGGGGCCATGTTCTTCTACGCCCCGGCCCTGTCCGAGGGCGTGTGGATCAACGGCAACCGGACGTATCTCACCACCATCGGCTGCCACCGGTTCTATCTCTGAGCGCCTGCCGGGAACAGTGCAAAACCGGCCGGAATCCGCCGGCGGCGGTCAATTGGACCGCCGCTGGCGGATTTTTTTGTAAAAACCGTATAAAGGTTTTTCAAATCTCTTTTTTATTTCGGCAACTTCGCTCTTGTGTAAAACCCCTTTTTTTCGGTATCCTATATATGAAAACTTTTCCACATTAAATTCGCAAAGAAAAGGGGCGGCATAATATGCTGAAGAGCGAGTATTTACAGCGCGTATACACACAGGTCATCACCCGTGATCCCGACCAGCGGGAGTTCCACCAGGCGGTGCTGGAGGTGCTGGAGAGCCTGGACCTCATCGTGGACCAACATCCGGAGTACGAGGAGCACGGCATCATCGAGACTTTCGTGGAGCCCGAGCGCATGATCTGCTTCCGGGTGCCCTGGGACGACGATCAGGGCCGCGTCCACGTGAACCGGGGCTACCGCATCCAGTTCAGCTCCGCCATCGGCCCCTACAAGGGCGGCCTGCGGTTCCACCCCACGGTGAACCTCAGTATCCTGAAGTTCCTGGGCTTTGAGCAGATTCTGAAAAACAGCCTCACAGGCCTGCCCATGGGCGGCGCCAAGGGCGGCAGCGACTTCGATCCCAAGGGCCGGAGCGACGCCGAGGTCATGCGTTTTTGCCAGAGCTTCATGACGGAGCTCAACCGCCACATCGGCCAGTTCGTGGACGTGCCTGCCGGCGACATTGGCGTGGGCGCCCGGGAGATCGGCTATCTCTTCGGCCAGTACCGCCGGGTGCGGGGCAGCTATGACGCCGGCGTCCTCACCGGCAAGGGCCTCTCCTTCGGCGGCTCCCTGGTGCGCACCGAGGCCACTGGCTACGGACTGTGCTACCTCACCGAGGAGATGCTCCGCTGCATGAAGAAGGAGAGCTTTGAGGGCAAGACCGTGGTCATCTCCGGCAGCGGCAACGTGGCCATCTTCGCCACGGAGAAGGCCACCCAGCTGGGGGGCAAGGTAGTGGCTCTCAGCGACTCCAACGGCTATATCCACGATCCAAACGGCATCAATCTGGAGGTGGTGAAGGACATCAAACTGGGCCACCGCGGCCGCATCAAGGAGTATGCGGACCGGGTTCCCGGCAGCACCTACACCGAGGGTTTCCGGGGCATCTGGAACGTCCCCTGCGACATCGCCCTGCCCTGCGCCACCCAGAACGAGATTGACGGCGAGATCGCCAAGACCATCGTGAAGAACGGCGCCATCGCCGTGGCGGAGGGCGCCAATATGCCTTGCCTGCCCGATGCCATCCGGGTCTTCCAGGATGCGGGCGTGCTTTTCGCCCCCGCCAAGGCAGCCAACGCCGGCGGCGTGGCCACCAGCGGCCTGGAGATGAGCCAGAACAGCATGCGCTACTCCTGGAGCTTTGAGGAGGTGGATCGCCGCCTCAAGGACATCATGGTGAACATCCTCCACAACGCCTACGACGCCTCCGAGGAGTGCGGCGTCCCCGGCGATCTGGTGGTGGGCGCCAATATTGCCGGCTTCCTGAAGGTCTCCCAGGTCATGGTGGCCCAGGGCCTGATCTGAGCTGCTTTTCCCGA
Source organism: uncultured Oscillibacter sp. (assembly GCF_910587525.1). Classification (GTDB taxonomy): domain Bacteria; phylum Bacillota; class Clostridia; order Oscillospirales; family Oscillospiraceae; genus Oscillibacter. The sequence goes on from NZ_CAJULS010000099.1 coordinate 7,626, forward strand.
GAGATATAAGGCCCCTTAGCGGCTCTGCAACGACAGCCAAATGCGGCATTTTGCAAACAACATGTTCCGTTTATCAGGAGAGCCGCGGGCTTATGCCCGCGGCTCTCTTTGCAGATTTTCAACCGCGCCGGTTATAAAAGCGGGCGCTCCGGTCACAGTCCCTGTCTCACGGCGTTCTCCACCGCCTTCTTGATGACCGTGCTGGAGTTTGTCGCCCCTGACACAGCATCAACTTCAATTTTCTGCTGGGCGATAATGGCCTCAGCCACCGCCTCCGCGGGACTGCCCCGCTCATTTTTGTGCTCCAGAATGCGGATGTCTGTGATCTTCCCGCTCTCCACGGTGACCTCCACCTTGGCTGATACAAAGTCAACGCCGTACGCACCCACATATATTCCATCGGAGACTTGGGAAAGGTCGGTCTCCTCAAAGGTCGTCTCCTCCACCGCCCGCTGGTAATCCGCTACCCGTTTCAGATAGACCGCCCCGAAAAGCAGACCCGTCAGGAGACAAACCACCCCAGCTGCCAAAACAATTCTCTTCCGGCACATTCTCACTTCACCTCTCCCGCTTCCTTGGCGATGGAGCGGTCAGCATCCGGAACCCGCTTTCCAGAAACTGATCTCCGGACAATCCCGACGCACGCTCAATATACGGTTCTTTGTTTGCCGCCAGCTGGATCAGTCCGGACAGCATCCCCCAGAATTGCGGGATCGTGGGCATTACCTCCAGATCCCTCCGCAGGTCGCCCCGCTCCAGAAACAGCTCCGCAGCTGCCGCGGCGATCTTCGCCCGATGGGCGCTCCTTATCCACGATGCCAATACCGAAACGAAAAAGAAAGAACTGTTTGTGCCACAGCCAAGGGCTACGAGTACCTGTGTGAAATAGCGCTTCGCAAGGGCGGCGGTGTTCATGCAACGTAAAAAGATGACCCTCCGCTTTGACCTCGACCGCCCGGAGGACAGGAGGGCGTGGGAGTATCTGCAAAGGCTTAACCCGGCATCCATGAACAAGGCTGTGCTGGCAATCAT
>NZ_CAJULS010000100.1 GCF_910587525.1 uncultured Oscillibacter sp.
GGGAGATGGCCGCCGCCAACAAGTCCCTGGGCCGCTTCCACCTGGACGGCATCGCGCCGGCCCGCCGGGGCGTGCCCCAGATCGAGGTGACCTTCGACATCGACGCCAACGGCATCGTCAACGTCTCCGCCAAGGACCTGGGCACCGGCCAGGAGCAGCACATCACCATCACCTCCTCCTCCAACATGAGCAAGGACGACATCGAGAAGGCCGTGAAGGAGGCGGAGCAGTACGCCGCCCAGGACAAGAAGATGAAGGAAGAGGTTGAGACCCGCAACCAGGCGGACCAGATGGTCTACCAGAGTGAAAAGACCCTCTCCGAGATGGGCGACAAGATCCCCGCTGATGACAAGGGCAAGGTCCAGGCAGCCCTGGATAAGCTGAAAGAGACCCTCAAGGGCCAGGATACCGCCGCCATCAAGGCCGACACAGAGGCCCTGCAGCAGGCGTTCTACGCCGTCAGCGAGAAGCTCTACCAGCAGGCCAATCCCCAGGGCGCACAGCAGCCCGGCCCGGACGCCGGCGCCGCCCAGGAGGGACAGTACTACGACGCGGACTACAAGGTCGTGGACGAGGACGACCAGAACAAGTAACACCACCTTCTTCAATGGGACGGGGATCTTCCCCGCCCCATTGAACGGCGTGTACCAAAACCGCAGGGGCGCGCAACCCCCGTGCGGCATTGAGGTGTATATATGGCTGAGCAGAAACGTGATTATTACGAGGTCCTGGGCGTGTCCAAGGGAGCTTCTCAGGACGAGATTAAAAAGGCCTACCGGAAATTGGCCAAGGCCAACCACCCGGACCTGAACCCCGGCGACAAGGCCGCCGAGGCCCGGTTCAAGGAAGTCAACGAGGCCTACGAGGTCCTGTCCGACAGCGACAAGAAATCCCGGTACGACCAGTACGGCCATGCCGGGGTTGACCCCAACTTCGGGGCCGGCGGCGGGTTTGACGGCGGCTTTGACTTCGGCGATCTGGGGGATATCTTCGGCAGCTTCTTCGGCGGAGGCTTCGGCGGCGGACGGCGGAGCAATCCCAATGCCCCCCAGCGGGGGGAGAGCATCCGTCTGTCTCTGGCCGTCACCTTTGAGGAGGCAGCCTTCGGCTGCGAGAAGTCTGTCACCGTGGATCGTATGGAGCAGTGCGGCACCTGCCACGGCAATGGCTGCGCCGCCGGCGCCACGCCGGAGGTCTGCCCGGACTGCCACGGTACAGGCCAGGTCCAGGTCCGGCGGCAGACGCCCATGGGCGTGTTCGCCACCACCTCCCCCTGCTCCAAGTGCGGCGGCAAGGGTAAGATCATCCACCAGCCCTGCAAGGACTGCCACGGCTCCGGCGTGATCCGGCAGCGCCGGACCATCCAGGCCACCATCCCCGCCGGCATCGACCATGGGCAGACCATCTCCATCCGGGGCCAGGGCCACGCCGGCACCAACGGCGGCCCCGCCGGCGACCTGCTGATCACCATCACCGTCCGGCCTCACGAGCTGTTCCGCCGGGAGGGCACCAGCGTGCTGTGCGAGGCGCCCATCACCTTTGCCCAGGCGGTGCTGGGAGCGGAGCTGGAGATCCCCACCATTGACGGCAAAGTTAAATACGACCTGCCGGAGGGCACCCAGAGCGGCACCACCTTCCGCCTCAAGGGCAAGGGCATCCCCGCCATCAACGGCCGGGGCCGGGGCGACCAATACGTCACGGTATACATCGAGACGCCCCGGAACCTGAACAAGGAGCAGAAGGAAGCTCTGAAAAAGTTTGCCGAGAGCGTAGGGGACAACAACTACGAGGAGCGGAAAAAGTTCTTCAAGAAGTTCAAAAAGTGAGGCGAGGTCCATGTATCTGGCAGATTACCATATGCACTCCCGCATCTCCCCGGACGCCAAATACCCCATGACGGAGATGGCCGGGGCCGCTCTGCGGGCCGGGATGGACGAGGTGTGCTTCACCGACCATATGGAGCCCGTGGCCTGGAATGGCCGGGACCCCATTGAGTTCTATGACTGGGACGCCCTCTCCCGGGAGTTCCAGGCCGCCCGGGAGGCTCTGGGGGACCGCATCCGGCTGCGTCTTGGCATTGAGCTGGGGGAGGCCGTTCTGGACCTGCCCCGGACCGCCGAGCTGCTGAAGGGCGCCCCAGAGCTGGACTTCATCATCGGCTCCACCCACATTCTGTCGGAGCAGTTCGACTATGTGGACATGTATTTCTTCCACCCCAAGGACGAAGAGGAGGCCCTGCTGGGTATTGCCGACTATCTGGCGCTTGTAAGACGGGAGGCAGAGTGGGGCCAGTTCGACGTGCTGGGCCATCTGACCCTGCCCCTGCGGTATCTCAACGAGAACCAGGGGTTCCACCTGAGCTTTGACCCCTTCGAGGCGGAGGTGGAGGACATCCTGCGCACCGCGATCCGGAACGGCTGCGGCATCGAGCTGAATACCAACCGGGGCAATACCCCCCTGCCGGACGAGAAGTGGCTGCGGATGTACCGGGATCTGGGGGGCGAGATCATCACCCTGGGCACCGACGCCCACACGCCGGAGTTCGCCGGCTGCGCCATCCAGGCCCGGCAGGAGCTGCTGCGCCGGTGCGGGTTCACCAAATTCTGCACCTTTGAAAAACGGCAGCCCATTTGGCACGACCTGTGAGGGAAATGCCAGAAAGATATTGATTTTTTCCCGAAAGCAATATACAATAATGAGACACAACAGACAGGAGGATGTCACCATGAAAATCGCACTGGGCTGTGACCACGGCGGCTATGAACTGAAACAGTACATCATCCCGGTCCTGGAGAAGCTGGGCCACACCTGTGAGGACTTTGGCTGCACCTCTCTGGACAGCTGCGACTACCCCGACTTTGGTGCGGCGGCTGCCCGTGCCGTGGCGGAGGGCAAGTGCGACCGGGGTATTGTAATCTGCACCACCGGCATCGGCATCTCCATTGCCGCCAACAAGATCAAGGGCATCCGCTGCGCCCACTGCGCCGACTGCCTCCAGGCGGAAATGACCCGCCGCCACAACGACGCCAACATGATGGCCATCGGCGCCGGCTTTACCGGCAAAAACATGGCCGAACGTATGGTGGAGGTGTTCCTCTCCACGGAATTCGAGGGCGGACGCCACGCCCGCCGGGTGGATAAGATCATGGCCCTGGAGGGCTGATTTCCGCCCAATTCAACAATTTCGCGGAGAGGAGGGAGAGGCCATGGCCAAGGGATACCGCAACTACCGGGGCCGGACCTCCAAGGGAAAAATTGCCTTAGCCATACTCCTGGTATTCATCATTCTGGCGGCGCTGAGTGCGCTGGCCATGCAGCGCTACATTGCCTACGACGAAACCGGCGCCCCCTTCTTCCGTCTGCCGGAGCGGCCGGCGGCCCCGGCGCCGCCGGCGGAGGATATCCCGCCCGTCCAGGTGCCGGAGCCCGCGGACAGCCTGGAGGTCATCGTACCGGAACCGGAAACCCCGCCTGCTTTTCAGGTGTACTCCCTGACGGCCGCCCCGCTGACCCCGGCGGTCTGGGAGGCCGCCCGGGCGGAGATGGGCGACACCTTCGGCGGTGTGACCGTCACCTTGAAGGACGCCCGTGGCACCGTCTATTTTGCTTCCCAAACCGCCGCGAGTAAGGCGGTAAAGACCGTACAGGGCACCACGGAGGCCCTGGGCATGATTACCGGAGACGAGGAGCTGTATACCATCGCCCGCTTCTCCTGTCTGCCGGACGCCTTTGCCCCCTATATGAACAACACCCCCATGGGTTTGAAGACCACCGGCGGCAGGATGTTCCACGCCGCCGGCACCACCTGGCTGGACCCCGGCAGGCCGGCCGCCCGGGAGTACCTGTGCGGTCTGGCCCGGGAGATTGCGGAGCTGGGCTTTGACGAGATTTTGCTGACAGACACCGGCTATCCCATCCAGGGGAATCTGAATACCCTCAATTACGGTTCCAGCCCCATCGAGGAGAACCTGAGCCTCCTCTGGCAGGACCTCCTCCAGACGCTGGAACCATACGGCGTAAAGCTCTCCATGGAACTCCCCGAGAGTGTGATCTCCGACGGCCAGGAGGCCGTCTCCGGTCTGGTGCTGGCCCGGGCTGTCAGCTATGCGGACCGGGTGTACGCCGTGACAGAGCCGGGACAGGCCGGAATCCTCTCCAATCTGGTGCTTCAGGCGGAGGCTGTGGCCGAAAACCGGGTTCAGGACTTCCTGCCGGAGCTGACCGCGCCGGACTCCAGCTGGGACGGCCCCTTCCTGCTGCTGCCGGCGGCGGAATGAGCAAAATAGAGGACCGTGTCCTTTTGGGACACGGTCCTTTCTGTTACACCGGCTTTTCAAAGTAGAAGAAGGTCTCGTCCTCCCCGCTCCTGCGCATACAGGAGGAGAGCATCTTGAAGGAGGCCTCATTCTCTTTATAGCACTTGGCCACCACCCGGTTCAGGTGGACCTTGTACAGCCCCCAATTTGCCACGGCGGCAAAGGCCTCTGTGCCGTAGCCGTGGCCGTCATACTCCCTGCTGATGCGGCAGCCCAGCTCCGCGCCGCCCTGGTAGTCGAAGCGGTAGAGCACCGCCTCGCCGATGAGCTTCCCGTCCAGCCGGATAGCGAAGTTGGTGGCCAGGCCATTGGCAAAGTCCCGCCGGGCCACGTCGAAGAAGCTCCGCTCCTCTACCGCCCCCCCCAGACCGGTCACATCGTCATAGCCCCACCAGCGGTTCCGCTCCTGGTCCAGCACAAGGGCGTTGTAGGCGGGGATATCCGCCTCTTCCAGGGCGGAGAGGGTCAGCCGCTCCGTCCTCAGCTCCGGGATGGCCTTCACATGGCTCAGCAGCTCGTTCTGGGGCTCAAAGCGGTACTTGGGCGCCAGCTTGGCCGGGCCGTATTGCAGCTTGGAGGTACGGAGGCCCCGGTCCGCGGCGTCGTCCTCCCGGTCGATCCACTGGCAGTCCCCGCCGAAGGCGTTGGCAAAGGCCTGCACCAGGGCGGGATACACCCCGGTGTAGGAATAGAGCGCCTTTTCGATGTGGATAATGAGCGTATCCCCGCACCGCTCCGCCAGGGACAGGGCTATGAGCTTGTCCCCGTCGAACATGCCGCCGGCCAAAAAGAAGGACTTGCCCGCCATTTTCAGCATGTTCTTGGCCAGGGCCAGCTCATCCCGGGCCTTGGCGTTGTCCCCCTTGGGAAACTCCGCCTCATAGTCCTCCCAGAAGCGGCCGATCACCGAAGCGTCCGCCGCCGTCAAGGGGCGGAAGAAGGCGTCGGGCCACTGGGTGTGGAACTTCTTGATGTGGTTGCGCTGGCCGGAGTACCGCCGCCCGGTGAAGAACTGAAGGTCCTCCCGGTAGTACACATAGTCCCGCCAGGTGCGGATGTTGCTGACCCGCACGTAGGGGTACCGGGCCAGGAGCTTGGCCGCCCTGCACTCCGGCACCACGGAGATCACGGGGCACACCCCCGCCTCCAGGCAATAGGATTCGATGGCGGCCAGGGCGGCGTCCTCGTCCCCCTGGGGGCCGGGAACCGGGTAGTCAAAGGCGGTCTGCCCGTCGATGGTGTTGCGGATCACCAGACATCCGGCAATCTCCGCCCAGGCGGGGTGGAGGGTCTTGCGCCACATGAGCTTGGTACCCACGGAGTATTCGCACAAACCGTAGCTGCAGTTTTGATAATACCGCCGCAGCTTGGGCGCGTCCTGTTTTGTCACTGGTTTGAAATTCTGCATAAGTCACCTGTTCTCTCTGTAAGCTGTGCCGCCTCCGGCGGCGTACGGACCCGGCCGGGCGGTTGACAGCGTCTCTCGCCCATAGTAATATACGGATAGTTCTGCAAAGGGGGGCGTCTCTATGAAACGCGCGCTGATCGGCGGATTTTTTACCATCCTGGGAAGCCTCTGGTGCATGTTTATTCTCCTGCATATCCAGGACCGCATGGTCACCCGTCTGGCACACCCCGCCTGGCCGTGTCATCACGCCCCTGGGGGCGGCCCATATGGGGATCCCCTTCTTTCTGGCGGCCGCGTTGGCCGCAGCGGGTCTTGCGATCCTGATCCGGGAGTATTTCCGGAAGGAGAGCTGACCTCCGTTTCTCGCCAAAAAGGAGAAGGCTCTGCCTTCTCCTTTTTCGTCAGTTCATCTGCCTGCGGCGGGAGATATTCATGGTGCCGTCCTGGAGGGAGTTCAGGTCCGCCAGGCTTTTGCCCGTGCCCAGCGCCACGCAGCTGATGGCCTCCTCGGCGATGACGGCGTGAATGCCGGTGCGGGCGGTGACCAGCTTGTCAAAGCCGGAGACCAGGCTGCCGCCGCCGGTCATGACGATGCCGTTGGTGGAGATGTCCGCCACCAGCTCCGGCGGCGTCCGCTCCAGCACGGAGTGGATGGCCTCCATGATGCGCTCCACCGGCTCCTCGAAGGCGTCCATCATCTCCGTGGAGCTGACGGCCACCACCTTGGGCAGGCCCGTCAGCAGGCACCGGCCCTTCACGTCCATGACCTCCTCCTCGTCCTTGGGGAAGACGCAGCCAATCTGCTTCTTCATTTCCTCGGCGGTGCGCTCGCCCACCAGCAGGTTGTGCTTGCGGCGCATATACTTCACCACAGCCTCGTTGAGCTGGTCGCCGGCGATCTTGATGGAGGCGGACTCCACCACGCCGGAGAGGGAGATGACGGCGATGTCCGCCGTGCCGCCGCCGATGTCCACCACCATGTGGCCGTCGGGCTGGGTAATGTCGATGCCTGCGCCGATGGCGGCCGCCACAGGCTCCTCAATGAGGTAGACCTTCCGGGCGCCGGCCTGGATGCCCGCGTCCACCACAGCGCGCTCCTCAACCTCCGTAATGCCGGAGGGGATGCAGATCAGCACCCGGGGGCGGAAGAAGGACACGCCCGCCACCTTGTGAATAAACTCCCGGAGCATCCGCTCCGTCATGTCGTAGTCGGAGATCACGCCCTCCCGCAGGGGACGGATGGCCACGATGTTGCCGGGGGTGCGGCCCAGCATGGCCTGGGCCTCGGCGCCCACCTTCAGGAGCTTCCCCGTGTTCTTATCCAGCGCCACCACAGAGGGCTCGTTGAGAACAATGCCCTTGCCCTTGACATATACCAAAACCGAAGCGGTTCCCAGGTCGATACCAATATCTTTTCCCATGGATTTACCTCACCTCATGCTCTTTCTATCTTATTATAATACTAATTTCCAATTAAAATACGGTGTGCCGGATTTTAATTCCGCGGCTGCTGCCGTGGATGCCAAAATCCAGCCGGATTTTGGCGGGATTTGTATTGCACGGCCTCCCGGCGGCGCCCCGTCAGCGATGCTGACGCAATTAAAATCATATATGCTTTCAATTGGCGAATAGTATAAACGGTTTTCCGCAAACAATTACAATATGGATTCTATTATACTGGCAGTTTCTGTCGAATGCAACCCCATTCTTCTCCGAAATTGTAAACGTTTTTCCCAGTCCCTGGTGAAATCCCGCCCAAAAAACGGAAAAATGACAGTATGACCCTCTACTCCCCAAAGGGCGTCCGGGCCACAGCTGTGCACACCACTGCCGCCGCCCCGGCGGACAGCAGGACGCCTGCGCACTCGCACAGCGTGGCCCCCGTGGTGCAGATATCGTCCACCAACAGAATCCGGCGGTCCCGGATGTCCTCCGCCGCCCGGTAGACGCCCCTGACGTTTTCCCGGCGGCCCGCCTCGTCCGTCAATCCGGATTGGGCGGGGTTGTCCCGGATCTTGTCCAATAGCCGGACCGGCATGGTATCCCACCGGCGGCAGGCGCTCCTGGCCAGCAGCTCCGCCTGGTCGTATCCCCGCTGGCGCAGGCGCTTCCGGCTCACCGGCACCCAGGTCACCGTATCAAACTCCCCGGAGAGCCTCTCCGCGGCGCACTGGGCAATCAGCCCGCCCAAGGGCTCCGCCGCTCCGGCCGCGCCCTGGAACTTGAACCGCAGCAGTCCCTCCCGGACAACTCCCTCGTACCACAGCGGCGCGGCGCACCGCAGCGCACCGGGGAGCTCCCGGAGACTATCCGCTTCCTCCGTCCAGGGGAGGTCGGAAGCACATCCGGCGCAGACACCAGGACGGTCCATCACACGGCCGCAGAAGGGGCACTTAGGCGGAAAGAGCAGGTCCAGGACCCTCTCCAGCGCCCTCACGGCTGTCTCCGTTTCCTGGGGTATGGCATGGGATCATCCGCCAGGCCAACCAGGTAGTCCATGCTGACGTTGTAATACTCCGCCAGCTTGACCACGGCATCCAGGGGAAAACGGGTCGTTCCAATCTCATATTGGGAATAGGTGTTCTGACTGACATGGAGAATCGCCGCAACCTGCTCCTGGGTCAGCCCCCGGTCTGTGCGGATATCACGGATACGTCCGTATTTTAAGATTTCCGTTCTCATGCTTATCACCTAGGATGAGTATATGTATCTGGATTTCAGATATCCAATTTCATCGTGTTTCTAGATAACTCTGAGAGCTCGCCCTGACGGGCGGGGAGGGATACAGCCATGATGATGGCTGGTGCATATGCACGGCCCAAAAGAAAAAAGAGACGCTGGGGCCGAATTTGACCGCAGGGGTCAAATTCGCCCAAGATACGGGGGCTGGTCTG
>NZ_CAJULS010000101.1 GCF_910587525.1 uncultured Oscillibacter sp.
AGTTCGACTACACCAAGGGCTACAAGTTCTCCACCTACGCCACCTGGTGGATCCGGCAGGCCATCACCCGGGCCATCGCCGACCAGGCCCGCACCATCCGCATCCCCGTCCACATGGTGGAGACCATCAACAAGGTCATCCGGGTCAGCCGGCAGCTGCTCCAGGAGCTGGGCCATGACCCCTCCCCCAACGAGATCGCCGCAGAGATGAACATGCCTGTGGACAAGGTCCGGGAGATTTTGAAGATTGCCCAGGAGCCGGTGTCTCTGGAAACTCCCATCGGCGAGGAGGAGGACTCCCATCTGGGAGACTTCATCCCCGACGAGGGCGCCAGCGAGCCCAGCGAAGCCGCATCCTTCACGCTGCTGAAAGAGCAATTGATGGACGTACTGTCCACTCTGACCCCCCGGGAGGAAAAGGTCCTGAAGCTCCGCTTCGGCATTGAGGACGGCCGGACCCGGACATTGGAGGAAGTGGGCAAGGAGTTCAACGTCACCCGGGAACGTATCCGGCAGATCGAGGCCAAGGCCCTGCGGAAGCTGCGGCATCCCTCCAGAAGCAAGAAATTGAAGGACTTCCTGAATTGACGCGAAACCGCGCCCATCCTGTGATGGGCGCGGTTTTATGGCCGGCAGACATGCGCTCTGTGCGGCGGGCAGACCTTTGACTTATCAGTTGACCTCGCTTTTTCCACAGGGAAACCGCGAGGACAGATACCGGAAAACCCTGTATCCTGATTTCAGAAAGGAGCGGTGCGGATGGATTGGATCAGTCAGCTCAACGACGCCATGTCGTATGTGGAGGAGAATTTGACAAAGGAGATCACCCTGACGGGCGCAGCCCGCCGGGCCGCCTGCTCCGCCTATCACTTTCAGCGGATGTTCCCGTATATGACCGGGATCAGCTTCTCCGAATACGTCCGCCGGAGGCGGATGACCGCGGCCGCCATGGACCTGGCAGAGGGCGCCAGGGTCATCGACACGGCGGCGCGGTACGGCTACGACTCCCCCACGGCCTTCAACCGGGCGTTTCAAAGCGTCCACGGCCTGCCGCCCAGCGCCGCGCAGGTCCGGGGCGCGGCGCTGCGGTCCTTCCCACGCATCACCTTTACTCTGTCCATTAAAGGAGAAGAAGCTATGGAGTATCGGATCGAGGAGCGGGATGCCTTCCGGGTGGCGGGCTTTGCCATGCGGGGCCCCATGTCCCTGGAGGACTGCTTTGAGCAGGTCCCCGCATTCTGGGAGCAGACCGCCGGAGAGATTCCCCGGCTGGCAGCGATGATAGACGGCTCGGGCCCTATGGGAATCCTGGGCGTCTCCGCCTGCGACGGCGGGAGATTCTCCGGATACTACATCGCTGCCGCCACCGGGAGCCCGGTGCCGGAGGGCATGGAGGAGTACACGGTTCCGGCGGGAACCTGGGCGGTATTCCCTTGCTGCGGCCCCATGCCCCAGGCCATGCAGGACCTCCAGCGGCGGATCGTCGGCGAGTGGCTGCCCAGCTCCGGCTATGAGTACGCCGAGGCCCCGGACATCGAGATCTACTCCGCGGACAACCATCACAACGAGGTCTGGCTGCCCATTGTGCCAAAAAAGTGACAGACACGAAGAGAGGCGAAGCGTTCGGCGCTCCGCCTCTCTTCCATATTTTATATAGCTCAATAGCGATACTTTTTCCGCTTCCCAACCAGGAACAGCGCAGTAACCGCCACCGCCAGGGCATCCGCCGCCACCGTGGAGAGCCAGATGCCGTCCAGACCCCAGAGCAACGGGAGAATCAGCACCGCCAGACACTGGAATACCAGTGTCCGCAGAAAGGAAATCAGGGCGGAGGTCAATCCGTCGTTCAGGGCGGTAAAGAAGGAAGAGCCGAAGATGGCTATCCCTGAGAACAGGAAGGAAAAGGAGAATATGGCAAAGGCCCGGACGGTGATGTTCATCAGCTCCGGGTCATACCCCACAAACAGCAGGGAGAGCGGACGTGCCAGGGTCTGCCCGGCAGCAAACATCAGCAGGGAAAACACTCCGATCAACACCAGGCTTCTGCGCAGCAGTCCCCTGCCCTCCTCGTAATTTTCGGCACCGTGGTGGTAGCTGATCACTGGTGACGCACCCACGGAGTATCCCAGGAACACCGCTTGGAAGACCAGGCTCACATACATCAGCACCCCGTAGGCGGCGATGCCGTTCTCTCCGGCGTACTTCATCAGCCGCATGTTGAACAGCATACTCACAAGGGACATGGAGATGTTGCTCATAAGCTCGGAGGCGCCGTTGGCACAGGCCCGCCGCAGGACCCCGCCGTCAAAGCCGCAGCGCACCAGCCGCAGGCGGCTGGTGTTCTCCCGTCCGAAGTAAAATAAAGGCACCGCACCGCCCACCAGCTGGCTCAGGGCCGTGGCCGCCGCCGCACCCTCCAGCCCGAAGCGAAGGACGCCCACAAACACCGCGTCCAGCACCATGTTGGTCAGCCCCGCCGCCACCGTCACACCAAGGCCCAGCTTGGGCTTTTCAGCGGAGGCAAAGAGGCACTGGAACTCAAACTGCAAAATGTAGAAGGGCACGGCCAGCAGGTTGATGGTGCCGTAAACCACGCAGTCCCGCAGCAGCTGTCCCTCCGCCCCCATCAGCGCCGCCACCCGGGGTAAAAATACAATGCCCAAAACAGCCAGCGCCACGCCGCAGGCCACTGAGGTATAGATCAGCAGGGAGAAGATTTCGTTGGCCTTTTCCGCTTTTCCCTCTCCCATGGTCTTGGCGATGAGAGCGCTGCCGCCAGTGCCGAACATGAAACCAATGCAGCCCAAAATCATCAGATAGGGCATAATGAGATTGACGGCGGCGAAGGGAGTCTTTCCTACAAAGTTGGACACAAAGAAGCCGTCCACCACGCCGTAAATGGAGGTGAAAATCAGCATGATGACAGACGGGAAGGTAAAGCGCAGCAGTCGCCGGCAGGTAAAATGATCGGATAATTGAATCATACGTTCTTAATAATAGGGGCCTTTTGACCCAAAACTCCTTTTCTAAAATTCTTCCGCCTTCTTCCGAAGGGCCAGCAGGAACCGCTCCGTCAGCTCCAGATACTGTTCCACATCCTCCCGCGGCCAGGAGTCGAAGATATCGTTCTCGATCCGGATGATCTTCCCGGCGGTCTCCGCCGCCAAGGCCTGCCCCGCCTCCGTCAGGAAGACACACTTGCTTCGGGCGGAGACCGGCTCCAGGTAGACCACTCCCTCCACCTCCAGCTTCCGCAGGGCGGAGTTCACCGTCTGCTTGCTGAGACCGGAGTAACGGCAGATATCCCGCAGAAGGCAGGAACTGCCGCTGTCGCAGATGGTGTAGAGAACGATCATGGCGCTGTCGGACAGCCCCAGCTTCAGCGACATCTCGTGATACACCCCGTCAATCTCCCCCAGCAGGTGGTTGTACCGCCGCATTGCTTTTGAATGGCCACAACCCATCACGCACCCCCTATTTGTCCGAAATCGTACTTACAGCGTGATTGACAGTATAGTATGATTTCGTACCAATGTCAAGCACCTCTCTGTGAAGAAACCGTTAAAACCTGCGCTGCAGGTGAATATTCTCCGGCAGACGAGGGATTGTAAAACCCTGTCAAATGTACTATAATAAGTGCCAAATCATATACAACCCAAACACCAGAGCATATATAAGGAGACCCTGTCCATGAAAAAATTCTGTTCCCTCCTCCTGGCCCTGCTGCTGACCGTCCTCGCCCTCCCACAATCGGAGGCGCTGGCGCCCTGCCCCAGCTTCGAGACCACCATCCTCTTCACCCATGACCTCCACTCCCACTTTCTGCCCCAGCCCGGGCCGGACGGCGGGGAGTCCGGCGGCTACGCCCGGCTGAAAACTGCCATTGACCGGGAGAAGGCCCGGTACCCTGACGCGCTGCTGGTAGACGGCGGCGACTTCTCCATCGGCTCTCTGATCCAGACTCTCTACACCACCCAGGCCGCAGAGCTGCGGACCATGGGAGCCCTGGGCTACGACGCCGCCACTCTGGGCAACCACGAGTTTGACCACACCGGAGCGGGCCTGGCCCAAATGCTGAACGCCGCCGCGAACAGCGGGGAAAGGCTCCCTGCCCTCGTGGAGTCCAACTATGTCCCCGCTTCGGACAACCCGGACCGGGACGCCATCCTGGCGGCCATGGACAATTATGGCGTACAGGAGACCATGATCCTGAAGCGGGGCGGCGTCACCTACGGCATTTTCGGCCTCATGGGCGTGGACTCCCACGACTGCGCCCCTACCTCCGGCTTTGTCCTGGAGAACATGGCCCAGGCGGCCCGGCGGTGCGTGGAATCCCTGGAGGCCCAGGGGGCGGAGTTTATCCTCTGCCTGTCCCACTCCGGCACCGAGGGCGGCAAGGGAGAGGACTACGAGCTGGCAAAAACTGTGGACGGCATCGACGTCATCGTCTCCGGCCACACCCACACCACACTGGCGGAGCCCATTGTGGTAAACAATACCTATATTGTCTCTGCCGGACCCTACTGCCGGAATCTGGGCTCCATTACTCTGGAAAAGGACGGAGATGCCCTCCGCCTGACAGACTACCGCCTGACTCCCATCGACGAAACCCTCCCCGGCGATCCGGGCGCCGCCGCTCTGGTGGAGAGCTGGAAGGTGCAGGTGGGCGAAACGTACCTGAAACGCTACGATCTCACTTACGACCAGGTGCTGGCCCGCTCGGACTTTGATCTCAACACCCCCCGCTCCGGCGTGCAGGAGGGAAACGCTCTGGGGGAGCTGGTGGCCGACTCCTTTTTGTACGCCGCCGGCGCCGCGGACCGGGCAGCGGGCCGGGAATACCAGACCACTGTGGCCGTGACGGCGGACGGCGTCCTCCGGGCGAACCTGGCCGCCGGAGACCTCACCGCCTCCCAGGCCTTTGACGTACTGTCCATGGGCGTGGGCAGCGACGGGACCTCCGGATTTCCGCTGGTGGCGGTGTACCTCACCGGGGCGGAGCTGCGGGACGCATTGGAGGTGGACGCCTCCGTCACCCCCATCATGCCGGCGGCCCAGCTGTACTGTGCCGGGGTCCGGTACGGCTTCAACACCCACCGGGTGTTCTTCAACCGGGTGACGGACGCCCTGCTCTGTGAGACAAACACCTGGACGAAGGAGGCACCGGCCTATGGGGCAACCGCCGGAGATACACAGCCCTCCGGCAGCGAAGACAGCTATGGCTATACAGTCGTCCATTCAGACACGGTCCTCAGCGGGATTCAGGACAGCCGGCTCTACCGGGTGGTCACCGGGATGTACTCCGCTCAGATGCTGGGGACGGTGAAGGGCAAGTCCATGGGCCTGCTCTCCCTGGAGCCCAAGATGGCCGACGGCACACCCGTGACAGATTTCAACGACTGCATCCTCCGGAATGAAAACGGCAGCGAGATCAAGGAGTGGTACGCGCTGGCCATGTACCTCCAATCCTTCGGCCCGGATGGAATTCCAGCCCGGTACTCCGCCCCGGACGGGCGCAAAACGGTCAGCTCCAGCTGGAATCCCATAGAGCTGCTGAAAAACCCCAACTGGATCACCCTGCTGGCACTGGCGGTAATCCTGCTGGTGTTCACCGCGGCGGCCCTCATTATCCGCTTCGTCGTCCGCCGGCGCCGGAGACGCGGGTAAGCATTCATCTTCACAGGGCAGAAAACACGACCCCAAATTTGACAGAACAGGGAGGAGACAAATACCTATGGACAAGAGAGAGGCCTGGATCAAACTGGTGGAGGAGAAATCCGCCCATTACCTGAACTTGGGGGACGGCGGCTTTGACGAAAAGATGCACGTCCGCCTGGTCAGATGCAGCTATGAGGAACAGAGCGTCACCTATGCTTTTGAGACCCAGAAGTGGCAGATCAACGAAAAGGGCGGCATCCATGGCGGCGCCATCCTGGGGATGTTCGACAGCGCCTTCGGCGTGGTGGCCAACTTTACCGCCGGGCCCAACGAGGCCACCACCACAGACATGACCGTCTCCTTCATTCGGGGTGTGGAGTACGGCATGAACGTGGAACTGACAGTCTACATTGTCAAGGCCGGACGCAGCCTCATCCGCCAGCGGGGTGAACTCGTCGATGCGGACACTGGAAAGCTGCTGGCCATTGCCAGCGGCAGCTGGATGCCGCTGTAAGCGGGCTCTATCTTAATAAACCTGAAAACGCAAAACACCTGCCGGGGGGCATGAAGACCCCCGGCAGGTGTTTTTTCAGCTGTGTTTAAAGATATATGGCCGCCGCCGGCTCTACGGACACTTATTCCCTCTCGCATTCAGCAGCAGACCCACCCCAAAGCCCACGGCCGCCGGGACCACCCAGCCTAAACCATAGCTGTAAAGGGGCAGCCAGCCCGCCGTCCAATCCACCAGAGGCTGGCAAGCACCGCCCACCACCCGGGCCAGCTCCAGCACTGCCGCCGCCAGAGACGTGCCCATGGCGCAGCCGTACACAATGCGGGCATGTCCGAACCAATTTCCGAAAATCCCCAGCAGGATCAGCACGATAGCCAGGGGGCACAGGAAGTACAGCACCGGTGCGGACAGGGCAATGATTTGGGACAGGCCGATGTTGGAGATCAGCAAAGACGCCCCGGTGAATACTACCGCCCACTTGGGGTAATCCAGCTTTCCGGGAAAGAGCTCCAGAAAGGTCTCGCTGCACGCCGTCACAAGGCCGATGGCGGTCTTCATGCAGCAAAGAGTCACAGTAGCCGCCAGGATCAGACTTCCGCCCCGGCCAAAATAGTGGTGGGAGATCATGGCAAAGGCGTCGCCGCCGGTAAAGCCGGGGGTTGACAGCTCAGCGGCATACAGCCCATAGCTCTGGGCCCCCACCAGAGCGGTGGCGGCATAGATCAGGGCCATCAGCGCCATGCTGACCACGCCGGCCTTGACGGTGCTGCCTGCCACAGCTCCCGGCTCCGTCACTCCCAGCTGGCGGATGGTGCGGATCACGATGATGCCAAAAGCCAGGCTGGCCAGGGCATCCAGAGTGTCGTATCCCTGGAGGAACCCGGCGAAAAAGGCGCCGCCCTCATAGCCGCCGCTGACAGGCACCTCCGAGAGGGAATTTACCGGCCTGACCAGGGCCGCAACCAGCATTACTCCCAAAAACGCCAGAAAAGCGGGGTTGAGAAACTTCCCAACGGAGTCCAGGATCTTGGAGGGCCTCAGGGCAAAGAACAGCACCGCCGCAAAGAACATCACGGTAAAGATCACCTGGGGCAGGGCCGCCGCCTCCCCCACCAGGGGCCGGACACCGATCGTAAAACTGGTGGCGGCGCACCGGGGAATGGCAAACAGGGGCCCAATGGTCAGATAGAGTGCGCAGGTAAAAAGATAGCAGAACCGCCTGGAGACCCGCCCGGAGAGGTGAATCAGTCCTTCGCTGCGGGAGATACCCATGGAGACAATACCGAGCAGGGGAATGCCCACGGCGGTGACTAGCAGCCCGGCGAGGGCTGCCGGCAGAGCTGTCCCGGCCTTGGCACCCAGGATCATGGGAAAGATAAGGTTGCCCGCTCCGAAAAACAGGCCAAAGAGCATGGAGCCAATCAGCGCCAGCTGGCGGATGGTCAGTTTCTGGTCCATTATAGGTCTCTCCTGTATGATGTATTTTTGTTGTTGTATGACATAATACCATAAATTTCTCAGTTTGTCATCTCTAATATCCGAAAGATTTTCAGCATTTCATCTTGTGGAGACAGAGGATTCGTGATATATTGTAGTATTATAATTTTTTGAGAGGAGTGCTTGGGATTGAGCAAGCAGGCAGCAGACAGCGCGGAAAAGCAGAGTCCTCTGGAACGGGTGTCCGCCTTTATTGTGGATAAACGGAAGGCCTTTTACCTCATTTACATCGGATTTGCCATCTTCTGCGTCTTTTCCAGCGGCTGGGTGGCGGTCAACGACGATCTGACCAGCTACCTGCCGGACACCACCGAAACCCGCCAGGGCCTGACCATCATGGATGAGGAGTTTGTCACCTTCGGCACCAGCCGTATTATGGTAGACAACATAACCTATGCGCAGGCGGAACTCCTGGCGGAGCAGGTCCGGGCCATTCAGGGAGTGAAATCCGTGGAATTTGACGGCACGGAGGACCACTACCACGACGGTGCCGCCCTGTTCTCCATTACATACGGCAGCACTGCTGCCAGCCCTGTGAGCGCCGACGCCCTGGAAGAGGTCAAAGCCCTTCTGGAGGGTTACGACGTATACGTTACTGGAGACGTAGGCGATTCGGCCTCCGAAAATCTGGCCGCCGAGATGCAGGTGGTCATGGTCATCGCCGTGGTCATTATATTGCTGGTGCTGCTGTTCACCTCCCACACCTACATGGAGATCCCCGTGCTGCTGATGACCTTCGGCATGGCGGCGCTGATGAACAAGGGCACCAACTTCAAGATCGGAAGAGCACACGTCTGAACTCCAGTCACCATACGGAATCTC
>NZ_CAJULS010000102.1 GCF_910587525.1 uncultured Oscillibacter sp.
CCGCAGCCGCCGGATATTCACATCCACGATCTTCAGCTCCCCGAAGTAGTCCCGCCCCCATACCATGTCCAGAATCTCCTCGCGGCTGAGGGCCTTCCCCGGGTTTTCCATAAACATCTTCATGATGGAGTACTCCACCTGGGTCAGCTTCACCCGCTGGCCGTTCTTCTCCAGCGTCCGGTTCTGGGTGTTCAGCAAAAAGGGCGGCTGCCGGATCTCTCCGGCCAGCAC
This sequence comes from uncultured Oscillibacter sp., assembly GCF_910587525.1. Lineage (GTDB taxonomy): Bacteria > Bacillota > Clostridia > Oscillospirales > Oscillospiraceae > Oscillibacter. Next base: position 232 of record NZ_CAJULS010000102.1, read on the forward strand.
CGGCTCCTCCCCGCCGGCCCGGCGGAACAGGGCGTCGACCCGGGCGGTGAGCTCTGCCGGGGAGAAGGGCTTGGTCACATAGTCGTCCGCGCCGGTCATCAGACCCGTCACCTTGTCCATCTCCTGGGAGCGGGCGGTGAGCATGATGATGCCGATACGGGTGTTGGTGGCCCGGATGCGGCGGCAGACCTCAAAGCCGTCAATCCCCGGCAACATGATGTCCAGCAGGGCCACGGTAGTGTCCGGGTTCTCCCGCAGCTTCTCCAGGGCCTCCTCGCCGGCCTCGGCCTCGATGACATCGTAGCCCGCCCGGCGCAGATTGATGACGATAAAGCTGCGGATACTGGACTCATCCTCCAAAACCAACACTTTTCTCATAGGTTCACTCTCCAATCCCTGTCAATTCTCGCCCACGGACCACTCCGCGGCAATGAGGCTGAACGCCTCCCGCACCTGGTCCTCGGTCACGCCGTAGGCCCAGGTCTCATTGGCCTCCAGCAGCTCCGCAGCGTAGAAGGTCTCCTGCTGGCGGCTGAGGTTGAAGCGGCCCCCCCGCGTCGCCCGGCTCTCCCGGTTGGCGCCGGTGACGGCGGTAATCCGCAGGAAGGGCTCCGGCGGCTGGCCCCGGCCCCCGGCTATGAAAAAGGTCACCGACACCTCGTCCTGAGAGAGGGTCCGGCTCACCAGAATCTGCTCCCGCCACTCGTCCCGCAGCCGCAGATACCAGCCGTCCTCCATGTTGTGATAGGTGCTCTGGACTAGGGTCACCTCTCCCTGGCTGTCGTAGCTGCGCCAGTCAATGCGCTGGTAGGGTTGGTCGCCCTCGTACCAGTTGGGCAAGGGCTCCGGCCGGGGCACCTCTGTCACGCCGTCGCCGTTGATGTCCGTGGGGTACAGCGAACAGAAGGGGGCGATCTCCGCCGAGACGCCGGTGGTGTCCGACACCACCACGTTGGCAAGCTCCCCGTTGCGCAGCGTCAAAATATCGGTGATGGCCCGGGGCACCTCTGTCACACCGGTGACAAACAGGGCCGGAAGGCCGTCCTCCAGGATTCCGGAGCTCACCCGGCCCTGCTGGCTCAGCTCCGCCATGGTGATGGAGATCCGGGCCGTGGACTTCACTGCAAGCCCGTCGTCCTGCCAGCCGTAGTAGTCGGCAATGGCCTCGCCCTCCTCATTGGCCCGGAACACCACCAGTTCCTGGAGGTCGTTGTGGTTCATATCCACGATGGCGTAGCGCACATAGTCGGTGCGCACCAGCTCCTCCGGCCCCTCCGGCCGCAGGGCGTAGACGGTCAGCGCCAGCAGATCCGCGTTGACCCGCCAGCCCACCGCCAGCTCCGTGCTGCCGTCTCCGTCCAAATCGCTGTATGCCACGCTGTAGATGGCGGTGCCGCTGCCCTCGATGACAGCGGAGAGGTCATAGGTGTCCTCCTGGGCGTTGAAGATGTAGATCTTCAGCGGCCGCTCATCGCCGGGGTTGCGGAAAAAGGCCACAGCCTCCTCCCGGCCGTCCCCGTCCAGGTCCGTCAGCTGCACCGGCTGGATGTTGGCGCCGGAGACCGGGGCGGCGTACTCCGCGCCGCCGCTCAGGATGGCGTTGATGCGGTTGTTCAGCTCCGTATACTTGGCCGGCAGCTTTGGCAGGCCGTACAGATCCTGGGGGTTGAGGGTAAAGCCGCTTCCCGCGCCGCAGCCGGCGGTACACACCAGCACCAGTGCCAGCGCCCCCGCCGCCAAAAATACCCGGCCCCAGTGTCTCACGGCTCTGTCCCCCTTTCGTCCATACGGATATACTCTGATTGATGTATATATGCCCAAATGTCAAAACGCCCAAACAGCAGGCCTTTTCGGCCGCTCTGCGTTGATTTTCCCTGCCATGCAAAGAGTATGACAGCATCAAACCGCCTTGACCGGCAAAGCACGCCGGGATTTGACTGCAAAATCCAAACCAGGGCCGCTTTCAGCGGCCTGCCGCGGTATGTATGCCGCGGCGCTTGAAAAGAATTTTGATTTCTTTCAAACTGTCTGATTATAATACCACATTTCCCGGACTTTGTGTAGCCCCTCTTTGGATTTTTATAGCCGCCGCATCTCAGGCCCGCGGCGCGGCTGCGCCGCAGGGGCCGCGAAACAGGGACCGGCGGAGCCTGAACGCCCCGCCGGTCCTTTCGGAACCGTATGAATCCGTGTCCGCCTCACTCCGCCGGGGCCTGGCTGGTGTAGCCGTCCCGGTCCAAGGAGTAGCGCTTGCCGTCCACTGTGACGGTGGTGCTCCGGTAATACCTGCCGCCGGGGTCCCGGTAGCGCCAGCCCCGGTCATCCCGGGTCCAGCCGCCGGCGTCCACGCCCTTATAGAGATAGCTGGTCAGGCCGATAGCCTCCCGGGTCTCGTTGTCCTGGAAGTGCCACCACTTAGAGCTCAGCCCCACCATACCGGTGCCGGTCATGTACTCAGCCAGCAGCTCGGCGTTGCCGTTGTTCAGATAGACGGCGGAATACCAGCTGAGGTCGTGGATGGCGCTCTGCATCTCCAGCTCCGCCGGGAAATCCACCGTCTCCAGCGTCAGATCCAGGGCGATGCCCCGGTTGTGGGCGGAGGTCACCGCCGCCAGGAAGCTGCCCAGGCGGAAGCGGCCGTTGTCCGTCATGATGGCGCCGTAGGTGGGATAGTCCGGGACCTCCTCCGGGGACTCCTCCCCGCCCTCTGCCGGAGGCTCCGCAGTCTCTCCCGGGTCCTCACGCTCTGTCTCCGGCGTATCCCCGCCGGTCTCCAGAAGGCCGTCCTCCGGCGTCTGGAGGGGGTCCCCCTCCGCTCCGTCCGCCGGCGGCTCCGCCGCTTCCTCCGGCTCCAGCAGCGACGCCGGGTCGGTCAGCTCCTCCGTCTCCGGGTCGATCCAAAAGCCGCTGGCCAGATCCACCCGCCAGCCGGTGACGGGGTCCACCACGTTCTCCTCCTCGTCCAGCACCAAAGCCGGGTCTCCCAGCTTCGCCGCCGCGGTATCATAGAGGTAGCGGGTGGCCTCGTTGGGCCGGAAGGCCTCGTAGATCTTCAGCCGGTAGCCGTCCTCCAGGGCGGCCTGTGCGGCGGAGAGCAGCTTCTGGGAGCTGGGGTACAGATAGGGCACCAGGAAGCCGTCCTCCTCGGTGCGCATATGCTCAAATCCCGGAATCACCTGGTCCGTGATTGCGGCGATGGGACTCTCGTGGACCTTAAAAACAGACGAATAACTATTTGTAATATCATAGGAGCAGTAATCCCCTATGTATTCAGAGAGGTTAATCATGCAGTAACGGCTGTCCACGAAGCCGTAGCGGTCCTTATAGCGCACCCGGAACCACTGGCCGTCCTCCTCCAAAACGCACAGGGCTGTTCCCGCCGGGATACGGTCCAAAATCTCCGACTCCCCGGCGCTCCCGCAAAAATCCAGGTCGATAATAGGCCAGACGGTGCAGTACAGCGTGGAAACGGAGGCGTAGAAGGAGACCTCCTCCCCCACCTGCTGCCGGCCGTTCCGGTCCCGGGTCAGCACCTGATACCGGTGATAGGAGCCGGAGTCCAAGCGGCCCAGGTCATAGCAAAAGCTCTCCGCGGCCTCCGGCCGGTCCATCGTCTCCCAGGCGCCGTCCCGCCACTCCTGCAGCTCGTATTCACTGCCCCTGGCCTCGGTCCACTCCAGGGTGTACGCGCGGGGCTCCGTCTCCCGGACGGACAGAGCCAGCGTATCCCCCAGCAGATCCCCCCGCTCCACGGTGATGGGCTGGGAGGGCGGACCGTAGAGCACATACCCCTTCCCGGGGGCTCCCGCCCGCAGCGCCAGCTCCAGCGGTTGGCCGTGCTGCGGCATGGCCAGTCCGCTCCTGCCGTCAAAGCGCAGGAAGGTCCCCGTTCCGCTGGAGGAGGCCACCGGCAGGTACACGCTGTCTCTCAGTGCGCACACCGCGTACACCGGGCTCTGCCCCCTCTCCCAGGAGAAGGTCATGGCCCCCTCCTCCGGCTCTCCGGTGAGGACCGGGATCTCCAGAGCAGCGGAGGCCACCTCCGCGTTCAGGCTGGTCAGGCTGGTGAGCTCCCGGTCCATGCCCAGGAGATTTTTGCCGGAGGCCGCCGCCTGCACCCGCACCCGGAAGGGCGGGGCCACGCCGGAGACCGACAGCAGGGACTCGCCGGAGCGCTGCCGCAGACTCTGCCCGTCGCTGTGGAGCTCCACCAGGTAGACGCTGCCCTCCCCGGCGTCCGGCCAGGAGAGGGAGACGCTCCCATCCGCCTCCATGCAGACCAGGATGTCCCCCCTGGCAAGAGAGGGCCGCCTGACGCCGGGGGTAATACAATAGGCCAGAAGCCCCGCCGCCAGCGCGGCGGTCAGTATCCCAATCAGCCAGCCTTTGTGCTTCATCGGAGATCCCTCCTGAAAAGTTTGGATAGCCTGCATGACGGCGTACACCGTCTCGCAGTCCGCCCCCCGCTCCGTGCAGACCACAAAGCCGTCATATCCGCTCGCCGTCGATGAGGCGGCTGAGGGCGTAGTCCGCCGGCAGCTGCCTGCCGATGGCGGCTTACAGTTCGCTGACCGGACGGCCCACCAGACCCCGGGCGGCGGCCTCGGGGTCTCCGGCGGGCTTGGCGGGCTCTTCCGCAGGCGTCTCCGGCGCGGGGGCGGGGTCCTCCGGCTTCGGGGCGGGCTCCGCCGCCTGATTCTCCGGCGCCGGTTCCGGCGCGGTCCGGGTCCGGCCGCCGCAGGCGCACAGGGCGCACAGCAGCGCCATGGCCAGCAAAACTGATAACACTCTTCTCACGGTTCCCTCTCCTCCATATCAGGCTGCCGTAGACGGACGCCGGTACAGCCACCTGACGTCATAATCATAAAACTTATACAGATTGATGTCAAACCGTTTTTTTCTGCGGCAGGCCAATCCGCCCCGCGGGGCCGGATTTTTGCGCCGGGAGCCCGTCTGTGGTATCATAAAAACAGAAAAAATTTTTTCAAATCCGGGATACTTTTACCCTCTGCGCCGTTTACAGGGCAGAGACAGCGCAAACCCCACAGAAGAGGAGGAGAGTTTCCATGCTTGCCATGTACCTTGCCATGCTGGAGACGGAGGAGGACCAGCGGCGGTTCACCCGGCTCTACGAGGCATACGAGAAAACCGTCTACGCGGTGGCCCTGCGGGTGCTGGGGGACCCCACCCGGGCGGAGGACGCCGCCCAGCAGACCTGGTTCCAGCTGCTGCGCCGCTGGGACCGGGTGTCCGCCCTGCCCTGGGACGAGACCGAGGGCTACGCCGTCACCGCCGCCAAAAACTGCGCCCTGGACATTCTGCGGACGGAGCGGAGGACCGCGGCCTTTCCCGAGGACTGGGACCCCCCGGCCCGGGAGGAGCGGGAGGACGAGTACGACTATCTCGTCTCCCTGATCCGGTCCCTGCCGGAGGGCTACCGGCGGATTCTGGAGCTGAAACTGGTGGAGGAGCAGACCAACCGGGAGATTGCCCGGCGGCTGGGGATGAACGAGTCCACCGTGGCCAGCCGGGTGCTGCGGGGCCGGACCATGCTGAAAGAACGTCTGGAGGAGGAGGGATACCACTATGCGGCAGTTTGACGAGATTCTGCGCCGGGGGCTGATGGAGGCCAACCTGGCCCAGTACGAGACGGTGCTGGACAAGCTGCCGGACTGGGAGCCGGACTTCTCGCCCCGGTACCGCCGGGAGCGGATGCGATTGCTGGCGGACCCCTGGAACTGGGTGAGGCGGCGGGCCCGGCCCCTGTGGAAGCAGATCGCCCGGGCCGCGGCCTGCGTGGTGCTGGCCTGCACCCTGGCCCTGGGGAGCCTGATGGCGGTGAGCCCCACGGTGCGGGCGGCGGTGATCGGCTGGTTCCGGGAGACCTTTGAAGGATACACCTACTACACCGGCCCCGCTCCGGATGAGATCGCGGAGGGGGAGCAGACTCCCGTCTGGCGTCCCACCTGGGTCCCGGAGGGATGGCTTTTGGAGGACGCTCGTCAGACGGGGCCGCACTATGATGGGGCGGGTGTGGATCTGACGGCCAGCTGGACCTATGTAAAGGGTCAGGAAACTCTGAATTTTCACTGCTACCTGCGGCCTTCCGGGAGCGTCGGCGCCGCGTACGGGGCCGCCGTGAACGCCTCCAGCACTCTGCACAAAACCACGGTCCAGGGATATGACGCGGACTTCTACGAGGGAAAGCCCTTCCACGGGTATATAACCAACGATCTGGTCTGGAAGAATGAACAGGGCACCCTCTTCTGGCTGTCCGGCGGCCTGGACCAGGCCACCCTGGAGCGCATCGGAGAGAGCGTGGCAGAGGCCCGGGAAGCATTGCCGGACTACCGGCTGGGCTGGGTGCCGGAGGGCGCTGAGGAGCGGTCCGGCTTCGGCGCTGCCTTTCCGGAGTTTGTCCAGGAGACGTGGGACATTTTGGACCAGGGGGGCTTTGACTGGGCATATTCCTCCTATGAGCTAAGCGCCCCCAGAGAGGCGGAGGAGGGCGTGCCGGAGGCGGTGACGGTCCGGGGAATTCCCGCGGAATTTCTGACGGAGGTCCCCACCCAGTCGCTGACAATGTCAATTGGAAGCGGAGAGGATTCCACCACCATCGAACTGAGCGGCCGGCCCACCAGCGCCCTGCTCTGGACCGATCCCGAGACCGGCATTTCCTTCCGGATCACGGGTTATCTGGAAAAAGAGGACTTCCTGAAAATCGCGGAGAACATCACAGAGGCCGGCGGCTGAAAAATTTTCAAAAATTTTTGGAAATGCCGGGATACTTTTCTCTCCCCCTCCGTTTACCTGTCAGAACGAGGCGGGAGGGCGCTCCTCTCCGCCGGAAAAGAAAGGAAGAATCTTATGAAAAAGACCATGACATCCATCCTGGCAGGGCTCACTACGGCGGCGCTGGCGCTGAGCCTCTGTACCACCGCTCTGGCGGCCCCCGCCGGAAAAAAAGCGGCGGACGAGACGGGCAAAACGGCGTCCCAGGTCTCCAAGACCGTCCCGGGCCGGGTCTGGCAGCGGGAGTATCTGGAGGGCTATCTCTACTACACCGGCCCCGCCCCCGCCAAGGTGCCGGAGGGGGAGCAGCCTCCCGCCTTCCGTCCCTCCTGGCTGCCGGAGGGTTACGCCCTCAGCAGTGCCTCCACCGGCGGGGTCCCGCTGAAGGGGGAGGTGACGGCCGACTGGAGCTATGAGAACGGCGAGGACCGGATGAACTTCTCCTGCTTTCTCCGTCCCACCGGAAGCCTGGGCGCCGCGGCCGGGGCCGCTGTAAGCGGCGACAGCATCCTGCGCAAGACCAAGGTCCAGGGCTGTGACGCAGATTTCTACCAGGGAGTCCCCTCTCACGGGTATCTGACCAACGACCTGGTCTGGGAGAACAAACAGGGCAATCTCTTCTGGCTGTCCGGCAGTCTGGATCAGGCCACAATGGAGAAGATCGCCGAGAGCGTAGCGGAGGTCAAATCGGAGCCCCTGCCGGAGTACGCGCTCACCATCTTACCCACCGGCGCCAGCCTCTTTTCCCGCAGTACCCTGCCGGAGGTGGTGAAAGAGCAGTGGTCCGTGGAGGGATCCGGCGGCTTCTCCTGGACATACAGCACCCTGCCTCTGCACACCGGCGGGACCGGCGCGGTGGAGACGGTGAAGGTGAACGGCTCGGAGGCCCGGTTCTGGCAGGAGAAGACACAGGTCCTCACAGTTGTGGCGAAGACGGGAGACAGTGAGACCTCTGCAACGCTGGGGGGCTCCACTTGCAGCTCCCTTCTCTGGACGGACCCGGAGACGAAGATCAATTTCCTTCTTCAGGGTAACCTGGACAGGGACGTCCTGATCTTCATGGCGGAGCATGTCGGCGTGAAAAACACGGAAGCCGGGAAATAAGATCAACAAGGGCCCGGGAGGCAATGCCTCCCGGGCCCGTTCCGTCTCTCTCAGTTTTTCAGGCTGTGCAATGGCGCGGGAATCCGCCCGCCCCGGGCGATGAAATCCGCGCTGGACTCCCGGTGCACCGGCATCACCGGCGCGCTGCCCAAAAGCCCCCCCATCTCGATGGTGTCCCCCACCGTCTTGCCGGGGGTCACCAGCAGCCGCACGGCGGTAGTCTTGTTGTTCACCATGCCGATGGCCGCCTCGTCGGCGATGATGGCCGCCACGGTCTCCGCCGGGGTGTCCCCGGGGACGGCGATCATATCCAGGCCCACGGAGCACACGCAGGTCATGGCCTCCA
>NZ_CAJULS010000103.1 GCF_910587525.1 uncultured Oscillibacter sp.
TTAAGAAAAAGGCCTTCATCAACCTGGAGCCTTTCAATATGCCCAGTGAGAAGACCTGGATCGGCGGGGAGAACTATGCGAGCGCCATCAACGACTACGGCTTTTTGAAGGCTGTGCTGTGGACTCTGGTCATCACTGTGGGCTCCGTAGTGGTGATCCTGATCTGCACATCCATGTTCGCCTGGTTCATTACCCGGGTGAGCAACCGGACCACTAAGTCTCTGTATACCCTGTGCGTGTTCTCTATGGTGGTGCCCTTCCAGATGGTGATGTTCACCCTGTCCCTGGTCACCGACCGGCTGCGGCTGAACACCCCCTGGGGGCTTATCATCATCTATCTGGGCTTCGGCGCGGGCCTCGCGGTATTCATGTTCTGCGGATTTGTAAAGTCTATTCCCATCGAGATTGAGGAAGCGGCCATGATTGACGGCTGCTCCCCGCTGCGGACCTTCTTCTCCGTGGTGCTGCCCATCATGAAGCCCACCTACATCTCCGTGGGCATCCTGGAGACCATGTGGATTTGGAACGACTTTCTGCTGCCCTATCTGACTTTGGACCTGAACAAGTTCAGCACTATCTCCATCGTCATCCAGCGGATGCAGGGGTCCTACGGCCGGGTAGACATGGGCGCCATTATGGCGTCTCTGGTGCTGGCCATCATTCCCATCATTGTCTTCTACCTGAGCTGCCAGAAGTATATCATCAAGGGCGTGGCGGCCGGCGCCGTCAAAGGGTGAGACTTGCGTTTTGCCTGCCGGTATGATATAATTATCAGCCGAATTATGAGAAGAGAGGGGATACGGTGTGACCATCAAGGATATTGCCCGGCTGTCCGGGTGCGGTGTGGCCACCGTGTCCCGGGTGCTGAATCAGCACCCCGATGTCAGCGAAGAGACCCGGCGAAAGGTGCTGGCGGTGATTGAGGAGTACGGTTTCCAGCCCAACAACAACGCCAAGCACTTGAAGCAGCAGGCCGGGACCGGCATCACCATCCTGGTGAAGGGCACCCAGAATATGCTCTTTGCCGATCTGGTGGAGCGGGTGCAGACGCTTTTGCAGGAGAACGACCGGGAGGCCGTGGTCTACTATCTGGACGAGGACGCCGACGAGGTGGGCTACGCCCTCCAGCTGTGCAGGGAGCGCAAGCCCATGGGGATTCTGTTCCTGGGCGGCGATGTGGAGATGTTCGGGTCGGAGTTTTACGGCATCAGCGTGCCCTGTGTGCTGCTGACCAACACTGCCAGGGAGCTGGGGTTTGAAAACCTCTCCTCCCTCACCACCGACGACGGCGGGGCCGCGGCCCAGGTCATCGATTTTCTGGCGGAGCGGGGTCACCGGCGCATTGGGATTCTGGGGGGCAATTGGACCTGCTCCCAGATCAGCTACCGCCGGCTGAGAGGGTGCGAGAGGACCTTTGCCCGGCTGGGGCTGCCCTTTGACCAGGAGCGCCAGTGTGAGCCCTGCCGGTACTCCATGGGGGAGGCATACGCCGCCACGCTGCGGCTGCTGGACCGCTGCCCGGATCTTACCGCCATCTTCGCCCTGAGCGACGTGATGGCTATGGGCACCATCCGGGCATTGCGGGACCTGGGCAAGCGGGTGCCGGAGGACATTTCGGTGGTTGGCTTTGACGGGATCGCCATGGCCAACTACTCCGTCCCCCGGCTGGCCACCGTCCGCCAGGATACGCAGCGGCTGGCGGAACGGGGAGTGGACGTCCTGCTCCACAACATCGAGCGGAAAAACCGCCCCGTACACGAGGTGGTGCCCTTCCAGCTGATTCCCGGTGAGAGTGTGGCCCGGCTGGAGCTGTCTGATTTTATATGAAAGGGGATTCCAACGTGAGAAGAGCCGGAATCCTGATGCCCATATCCGCCCTGCCCTCCCCCTGCGGAATCGGGACGCTGGGGGCGGCGGCCCGGGAGTTTGTGGACTTCCTGGCCGCCGGGGGGCAGTCCTGCTGGCAGATCCTGCCGGTGTGCCCCACCAGCTTCGGGGACTCGCCCTACCAGTCCTTCTCCTCCTACGCCGGGAATCCCTACTTTATCGACCTGGAGGACCTGGCGGCGGAGGGACTGCTGGAGGCGGCGGAGTTTTGGGAGCTGAACTGGGGAAGCGACCCTGCCCGGGTGGATTACGGACTGCTGTATGAGGCCCGGTACCCCGTGCTGCGAAAGGCCTGCGGCCGCCTGCTGGAGGAAGACCCGCCGGAGTTTGCCCGGTTCCGTGAGGAGCACAGGGACTGGCTGGAGGACTATGCCCTGTTCATGGCCTTGAAGGAAAAGCACGGCGGCGTATCCTGGTTCCAGTGGCCGGAGGGAGAGCGGCTCCGCCGTCCCGAGGCGCTGGCCGCCGCCCGGGAGGAGCTGGCGGGGGAGGCCGCCTTCTGGCAGGCAGTGCAGTACCTGTTCTTCCGCCAGTGGAAAGCCCTGAAAGCTTACGCCAACAGCAGGGGCATCTCCATCATCGGGGATTTGCCCATCTATGTCTCCGGGGACAGCGCCGACGTGTGGGCCAATTCCGAACAGTTCCAGCTGGACGGTGAGGGGCGGCCCACTGAGGTGGCCGGCTGCCCGCCGGACGGCTTCTCCGCCGATGGCCAGCTGTGGGGAAATCCCCTCTTCGACTGGGAGCGGATGAAGGCCGACGGCTATCAGTGGTGGCTGCGGCGCATAGCCTTCCAGTTCCGCATTTACGACACCCTGCGCATTGACCACTTTCGGGGCTTTGACGCCTACTACGCCATCCCCTACGGGGACACCACGGCCCGGAACGGCCGCTGGCGGCCTGGGCCGGGCATCCGGTTTTTTGAGACTGTGGAGCGGGTTCTGGGCCCCAGGGATATCATCGCCGAGGACCTGGGTTTTCTCACCGACTCTGTGGGAAAGCTGCTGGCAGAGACGGGTTATCCTGGCATGAAGGTGCTGGAATTTGCCTTTGACAGCCGGGACACCGGCGGCGGCTATCTGCCCCACTGCTATACGCCGCACTGCGTGGCCTATACCGGCACCCACGACAATGACACCATCCAGGGCTGGATGGCTTCCGCTCCGGCGGAGGACACGGCGCTGGCCAGGGCCTACCTGCGGCTGAACGAGCAGGAGGGCTTTCACTGGGGAATGATGCGCTCTGTGTGGGCCTCCGCCGCGGATTTGGCGGTGATACAGTTCCAGGATCTGCTGGGCCTAGGCAGCGAGGCCCGGATGAATATCCCCTCCACCCTGGGGGGAAATAACTGGCGCTGGCGGACGGCGCCGGGAACCTATGGTGAAAAGCTGGCCCGGCGGCTGCGGCGGGAGATGGAGATTTACCAGAGACTTCCGGCCCAATAGACGCGTGAGAGGCGAAAACGGACTGAGTTTCAGATGTTTCTCTGAAACTCAGTCCGTTTTTTTGTTGACGGGGGCGGGTCATTGGCGGTATAATAACATGATTTACTATGCAAACCGTTTCTGCTGTCTCCGAGGAGGCGGCGGGAGAGAGAGGAAACAATATGTGGATTGCAGACAAGTGGGAGGAGTATGAGCTGCTGGACTGTGGCGGCGGCGAACGGCTGGAGCGCTGGAACAGCCAGGTGCTGGTGCGGCCGGACCCCCAGGCCATCTGGGAGACCCAGCGGCGGAATCCCGCCTGGAAGCGGGCGGACGGACGGTATCTCCGCTCCCAAACCGGCGGCGGCCACTGGGAGAAGAAGGCCCTGCCGGAAAACTGGAAGATTCATTACGGAGAGCTGACCTTCCAGGTCAAGCCCATGAACTTCAAACACACCGGCCTCTTTCCGGAGCAGGCGGCCAACTGGGATTTCGTCATGGAGAAGATCTGCAGTGCCGGGCGGCCCATTCGGGTGCTGAATCTCTTCGCCTACACCGGCGGGGCCACTGCAGCCTGCGCCAGGGCCGGGGCCAGCGTGTGTCACGTGGACGCCGCTAAAGGCATGGTAGCCTGGGCGAAGGAGAACGCGAAGCTCTCCGGCCTGGAGGAAGCGCCTATTCGCTGGATCGTGGACGACTGCGCAAAGTTTGTGGAGCGGGAGATCCGTCGGGGGCGGCAGTATGACGCCATCATTATGGACCCGCCCAGCTATGGCCGGGGACCCGGCGTCGAGGTTTGGAAGCTGGAGGAAAACCTCTATGGATTTGTGAAGCTGTGCGCCGGAGTGCTGTCGGATAAGCCCCTTTTCGTGCTCATCAATTCCTATACCACAGGGCTGGCCCCGTCCGTGCTGGGATACCTGCTGAATCTGCTGGTGGGGTCGAAGTACGGCGGAAAGTGCATCTGGGACGAGCTGGGCCTGCCTGTCACAGAGACGGGACTGGCATTGCCCTGCGGAGCTGCGGGAAGATGGTTCAGCGAGTGAGGCCGGGGATGCGGGATGCTTTTTATGAGGGCGGCCGGCCGCTTTTGGAGGAGTGGAGCCGCACCTTTGCCCCGGCGGAGATCACGGTCCGCTGTCTTAAAACCGGAAAGCAGGTGCGGGAGAAGTCCCTGGTGGCCGCCCAGATTCGGGCGGAGGACGGGATGATGGAACGGTGCCTCGCCGCCGGAGAGGCGGCCCGGGCCTATGAGGATGTTTCGGGCGCAGTGGTGTTTTCACCTCTGCGGGAGGGGCAGGTGGCCTGCTACGGTGGGGCGCGGTTTTTGTTCAAGGCGCTCCTGCGGCAGATGGGACCGCTCCTGCCCAAGCCGCTGGTCTGCGTCCGGGTGCAGGACCGCACCACCCAGGTGGAGGAGATCGCCATGACGGACGCCCTGCTTCAGGCGGGGGCCCGGAAGGTGCTGCTGTACCGCGGTTCTCTCTCCGGGGCGCTGGACCGGGTGGCAGAGCGGAAGGAGCTGCGGAATGCTGTTGTGGTGCATATTGAACCCGGGATGTAGAATTACAGAGAGAAAAATTTTGCTTCATTTTTCCTGTTTGTATAGTCAAAAGCTGCCCGCCGTACGGTCTGGATATCTCCGGACATTCTGGCGGCGGCCGGTAGAAAGAGAGAAAAGTGCCTATGCGTGATATTCTCCGGATTCTGGAGTATCTGACGGGAATGCTGCCGGGAGCTGCAGCGGCGCTGGCGCTGTTCTTATGCCTGCTTCCCTGGAGGAGGCGCCGTCTCAGGAGGCGGGGGCTCACCAGCAGCGGGGTGCGGGAGGCAGGATTGCTGCTGCTGGCGATGTTCTCCGGCGGCATGGCGGTACTGACACTGTGTCCGCATCCGACGTGGCTGTGGGCCGGGCTCCAGGGATATTGGTCGCCGTATTTCAGCGGCTGGGCTCTCCCGCTGGCCCACCGGGTGAACCTGATCCCCTTCTCACAGGGAGACAGCCTCTTTAATATTGTCGGAAATATCGTCATGTTTGTGCCCTTTGGCTTCCTGGCGGCCCTGCTGTGGCGGGGGTGGACCGGGCGGTGGGCGCTGTGTGCGGGACTTGGAATCACGGCGGGCATCGAGTGCTGGCAGGTGTTGGTGGGCCGGTTTTTTGACATTGACGACATCATTTTGAACGCACTGGGCGTGTTCTGCGGATTCCTTCTCTGGAGAGGACTGAGGCGGCTGGCCCCGGGGTTCGCGGAGAAATTCCATGTGGATTTGAGTGAGGAGACGGTCCATGAATGAGATGATCGAAACTGAGAGCCTGCGCTTCGCCTACCCGGCGGACGAGGGCGGAGAGCCGGTGTTCGCCCTGCGGGGCGTGGACCTCACCATTGAAAAGGGCAGCTTTGTGGTGGTCCTGGGCCACAACGGCTCGGGAAAATCCACATTGGCCAAGACCTTCAACGCCGTGCTGCTGCCGGCGGGAGGCAAGGTCTATGTGGAGGGCATGGACACGCTGGACGAGAGTCTGCTGCTGGCCATCCGGCAGCGGGTGGGCATGGTGTTCCAGAATCCGGACAACCAGATTGTGGCCAACGTGGTGGAAGAGGATGTGGCCTTTGCCCCGGAGAACCTGGGAGTTCCCTCGGAGGACATCCGGCGGCGGGTGGACGATGCGTTGAAAACCGTGGGCATGTACGATTTTGTCCGCCACGCACCCCATCTCCTCTCCGGCGGGCAGAAGCAGCGCATAGCCATCGCCGGGGTGCTGGCTATGGAGCCGGCGTGCATTGTATTGGACGAGGCCACGGCCATGCTGGACCCGGTCGGGCGGCAGGAGGTGCTGAGCACTGTCCACCGGCTGAATAAGGAGAAGGGTATCACCGTGGTGCTCATTACCCACCACATGAATGAGGCGGAGGAAGCGGACCGGGTTGTCGTCATGGACAACGGGAAAGTGGAGATGGACGGGACCCCGGCGGAGGTATTCACCCAGGTGGCGGATCTGCGGCACATGGGCCTGACGGTGCCGGACACGGTGGATCTGCTGGACCGCCTGCGGCGCCGCGGATTGGACGTGCCCCTGGATGCGCTGACGGTAGAGGCGTGTGCGGACGCCATTGCGGCGGAAATTGGAAATTTGGAATAGGAGGGAATTTTAAAATGAAGCGATGCGTATGGGTTGGCCTGCTGCTGGCGCTGGCTCTGGGCCTGTGCGGCTGTTCCAAAAATCAGGAGGTCACGGTGGTCAATACGTTCGCTGCAACGCCGGAGGAGCTTGTCTCGGAGCGGATCGAACAGGGCGGGGAAGTTACCACGCAGACCTACTATGAATTGAGCGATGGTACGTGGAAGACGGACGACTGCGTCTATCAGTACAAGCTGGTGGTGACGGGGAGACTGCATAACGCCGTGAACGACATCACTTATACGATTCTCAGCAACAGGGAGGAGATTACCTTCGACCAGGCGTGGAAGGCCAGCGGACTGAGCAGCAATTTGGAGGACTACTTTCAAGCGGAAGATGCGGTTTTCGTGGCCATTCAATAGGATGGGCGGGGACGCGGAGACTTTTGGAATACGAACAACGCCCAAGCGGGAAGAGGAGAGACTGCCTTGGAGAACATACAGCCCATCTTGCAAGTGAAAAACCTGACCCACACCTACGGTATCGGCACGCCCTTTCAGCGCAGTGCGGTGGAGGACCTGAGCTTTACTGTGCAGCCGGGGGAGTTTTTGGGTATTATCGGCCACACCGGCTCCGGGAAGTCTACCCTGATCCAGCACCTGAATGGATTGCTGCGGCCAACCTCCGGCCAGGTGCTGCTGGGGGGAGAGGACATCTGGTCCGAGCCCAGGAAGATCCGGGAGGTGCGGTTCCGGGTGGGGCTGGTGTTCCAGTATCCGGAGTATCAGCTCTTTGAGGAGACGGTGTATAAGGACATCTCCTTCGGCCCTGCCAACCAGGGCAAGACCGGGGCGGAGCTGGACCACGCCGTCCGGGAGGCGGCGCGGCTGGTGGGTATCCGGGACGACCAGCTGATGAAGTCCCCCTTTGAGCTCTCCGGCGGACAGAAGCGCCGGGTGGCCCTGGCGGGGGTGCTGGCCATGGAGCCGGAGGTGCTGGTGCTGGACGAGCCCACGGCGGGCCTGGACCCGGCGGGCCGGGAGAACCTGATGGCCAACATTCGGGACTTTCACCGCAACCGCCGCACCACGGTGATTCTAGTGAGCCACAGTATGGACGAAATCGCCCGAAATGTGGACCGGATTCTGGTCCTGAAATCCGCCCATGTGCTGATGAGCGGCACGCCGGCGGAGGTCTTTGCCCAGGCGGACGCGCTGATGGCCGCGGGGCTGGATGTGCCCCAGGTGACAAGGGTCGCTATGGCATTGAAGGCCCGGGGGCTGGAGGTGGACCCGGCGGTTTACACCGTGGAGGACCTGGAGCGGCAGCTGCTGGCGCTGCGGAAGGGAGGGGCCCCATGCTGAAAGACATCACTCTGGGGCAGTATTTCCCCGGTGACACTCCGGCCCATAAGCTGGACCCCCGGACAAAGATATTGTTGGTGCTGCTGTATATCATCGCCCTGTTCTGCGCCAAAGGGGCAGCGGGTTACGGTGTGCTTGCCCTGACGCTGGCGGTGTGCGTCCGCGTCTCCCAAGTGGGTCTCAGGGCCCTGGTGCGGGGGTTGAAGCCGGTGCTGTTTATCATCATCTTTACGGGGCTCTTGAACCTGTTCTTTACGCCGGGCACGAGAAATCTGGTGGAGTGGGGGCCGGTCCAGATCTCGGACACAGGACTGCACAACGCCGTCTTTATGGTGCTGCGGATCATGCTGCTGATTATGGGTACGTTCCTCATGACTTACACCACCAGCCCCATCAGCCTTACCGATGGGCTGGAGAGGCTACTGAACGGATTGAAGCGGCTCCATGTGCCGGTTCATGAGCTGGCCATGATGATGTCCATCGCCCTGCGGTTTATTCCGACGCTGATTGAGGAGACGGACAAGATCATGTCCGCCCAGAAGGCCCGGGGGGCGGACTTTGAGAGCGGGAACCTGAT
>NZ_CAJULS010000104.1 GCF_910587525.1 uncultured Oscillibacter sp.
TCGTCGAAGATAAAGATATCGGCGTCAATATTCATCCATTTTCCGATGACCACCTTCTGCTGGTTGCCACCGGAGAGCTGGGCCGTGACCTCATCCAGAGACGGAGTCTTGATTTTCAGGGCCTCCACATTTTCCTGGCCCGACTTCTCGATCTGCGCCTTGTTTAGGAATGGGCCGCTGCTGAACCCCTTCATATTGGCCAGAATCAGGTTGGTGCGGACGTCCAGGGAGAGCACCAGGCCCTGCCCCTTCCGGTCCTCGGTCAGGAAGGCGATCTTGCGGTTAATGGCGTCTTTGGGCGTCTTGATGGCCACCTTCTCGCCCTTGACATAGATCTCGCCGCCATCCAGCTTGTCGGCGCCAAAGATGGCCCGCATGGTCTCCGTCCGGCCGGCGCCCACCAGGCCGGCAAAGCCGGTAATCTGCCCGGCATGGGCCTGGAAGGAGACATCGTGGAGCACACCGGCCTCATTGAGGTTCCGGGCCTCCAGCCACACGTCGCCCTTGACGCCAAATTCCTTGGGATAGAGGTTATCCAGGGTCCTACCTACCATAGCGGTGATGAGGGAATCCTCGGTAAGCTCGCTGGTATCCTTGGTAATGATATGCTCGCCGTCCCGCATAACGGTGACACGGTCGCAGAGCTCGAAGAGCTCCTCCAGCTTGTGGGAGACGAAGAGAATGGCCACGCCCTTGGCCTTGAGGCCCCGGACGGTCTCCATCAGCTGGGCGATCTCCTCCTTGCCCAGAGAAGAAGTAGGCTCATCCATGATGATGAGCTTGGCGTCCAGAGAGACGGCCTTGGCAATCTCCACCATCTGCTGCTGGCCAACGCCCAGCTTGCCGCACTCCATGCGGACGTCGATCTCAGGGTGGCCCAGGGATTTCAGCGCCTCCTCAGCCTCCCGGTGCATCCGGGGATAGTCCAGAAGGATGCCCTTTTTGACGGCGCGGCCCATGAAGATGTTGTCCGTCACAGGGAGCTGCTTGACGATGTTCAGCTCCTGGTAGACGCAGGCGATGCCGGCCTCCCGGGACTGGACGGGGTTTTTGAAGATCCGCTTCTCACCGTCGACGAAAATCTCACCCTCTTCGGGGCTATGTACGCCGGTGAGCACCTTGATCAAGGTGGACTTGCCGGCTCCGTTCTCACCGATCAGACCGTGGATCTCCCCGGGCCTGATGCCGATGGACATATTCTTCAAAGCGATGACGCCTGGGAAACGCTTGGTAATGTTTTTCAGTTCGACGACGTACTCGCCCATGCAATTACCTCGATTCTGTATTCCAGATTTCTCTCAGGCCCTGTTCCGGTCCTTTCGCACATTCGCCGGACACGCCCCGCCAAAGGTTCGGAACAGGCCCCAAAGTCCGCCGGAGGGCGGGGCGGATCGACCACCCCGCCCTCCGGATGTTTATGGCATTCTGTTGGCCAATCAGCCCTTCATAGAGGCCAGATTGTCCAGATAAGCCTGGCCGTTCTCTGCGGTGACCACCTGCACGGGGGCGTTGATGACCTCATCCACACTCTCGCCCTTAACGGCCTTCACAGCGGCCTCCACGACCTGATAGCCCATCTCATAGGGCTGCTGGGCCACAGTGGCCTTCACCAGCTCACCGTCCATGATCAGCTTCACGGCGGACTCGTTGCCGTCGAAGCCCACGATGATGACGTCGCTGACGCCGGCGGACTTGCAGGCGTTCATAGCGCCGATGGCAGTGTCGTCATTGTGGCAGAGGACAATGTTAATCTGACCGGGATAGGCGTTCAGCAGGTCCTCCATGGTCTTGGTGGCGCCGTCGGTGGTGTTCTGGCCGGACAGAGCGGCGAGGACCTCCACACCGGCCTCGCTGCAGGCGGCCTCATAGCCCTCGCGGCGCATATTGGAGGTGTTGTCGCCCTCCTGGCCGTAGATAACAACGGCCTTAGCACCGTCGCCGGCCTGCTGGGCGGCCCACAGGCCGCCTTCCTTGGCGGCATCAACGTTGGATGTACCCACGAAGCAGGTCTGACCGTCAATACCTACATTGGTGTCCACAGCCAGCACAGGGATGTTCTGATCAATGGCGGCCTGGAGCGCGGCGATAGCAGCGCCGGCGTCGTTGGGAGCGCAGACGATGGCGTCGCAGCCAGCGCCGATCTGCTGCTCAATCATGGAGACCTGACCCTCGATGTCGCTCTCAGCGCCGGGGCCCACTACGGTGACCTTCACGCCCAGGTCAGCGGCGGCGGCGTCACAGCCGGTCTTCACATAGCCCCAATACTCGGAGGCCAGGGTCTTGAGGACGACGGCAACCTCGATGTCGCCGCCGGCGGGGGCAGAGTCGCCCTGGCTGGGCTGGTCGCCGCTGCTGGCGGGAGCGTCGCCGCCGCCGCAGGCGGCCAGAGACAGGACCATAGCCAGGGTCAGGATCAGTGCGAATACTTTCTTCATACTTCTTTTCTCCTTCTTATTCTGATTCTAAAACGCTTTCAAGAGCCTGTTTTCCGCCGGTGAAACCGGCGGAAAAAGCGGGGGCGCCCCCGCTTGCCGCTGTTATAACACAGAAACGGAAAACAATGCCCCAAAAAGCGGTTTTATTCTATCATATGCCGTCTGTTAACGTCAACCATATTCCAGTTAATCTGTATAATTTCCACAAATAATTTGTAGTTTTTATTAAAAATGCAAAAAGCGGGAATATATCAGGAATATTTTTCCATAACCCCTTTCCGGTCCGTTTTTACAGAGTTTTCCGCTGAAAAGAGCCGCAAATTCCCTCCCCTTCCGCCCACAATAAAAACCGGGGAGGCCTGCCGTTTCGGCAGGCCTCCCCTTCCGTCTATGAAACTTCAAATTACAGCTATGTTCCGCGGCAACGGGATATCACTGCATAAAGGTGCCGTCCATCACCTGGGCGATATAGCTGTTGTACTTCTCCTGCACATCAGCGGGTACCAGGTCGCTGAGCTTGCCGGCAGAGAGCACGCCGTTCTGCATGGTGCCGAAGATGGTCTCGCCGCCGAAGGTGCCGTTTTCCACGGCCTCCATGCACAATCCCACCAGACCGGAGTTGTCGGTGACCTGGCTGCCGATGATGCACTCGTTCTGGCCCAGGAAATCGCCGGGCTGGGCGATGTCGTAGACCTTCACAGAGCCGGCGGCGGCGTTGGCCTCGTCGATGGCCTGACGGGCGCCGGAATCCACGGCGGAGGCGTCCCCGAAGAACACGTCCGCGCCCTGGTCCATCATAGCCTTGGCAAACTCGATGCCCTTGTCGGAGGCGCTGTAATCACCGGAGTAAACCACGTCCAGGGCCTCTACGGTCTTGCCCTCCTGCTGGCCGATGTACTCGGCGGACTCCACGAAGCCGGCGTATTTGCCCTTGGTGGTGTCGATCTCCATGCCGCCGATGAAGGCCACCTTGCCGGTCTCGGTCATGAGGCCCGCCAGAATGCCGGCGATCCAGCCAACCTGCTGGGCATCGGGCAGAAGAGAGGTGACGTTGGCGTTGGCGGCCTTGGCGGGGGTGTCCGCGCCGCCGTTCAGCAGGGCGAAGGCGATGTTGGGATACTCCTCCGCAGCCTGGAGGATGGCGGTGGTGTATTGGTTGCCGGGGGCGTAGATCAGGTCATACCCCAGGTCGCAGAAGGCCACGATACTCTCGTAGTAGGCGGACTGGGCAATGCTGTCGGAGACCTCGGTCTCCCAACCGTACTTGGCGGCGGCGTCCACCATGGCGTTGTAGCAGGCCATGCCCCAGCCGCCGTCGGAGATGCTGGAGTCGCAGATCATGGCAACCTTGTAGGTCTTGCCGCCGCTGCTGCCGCCGCCGTCTGCAGGGGGCGTGGCGCCGTCGCCGGAGGTGCCGGAGCCGCTGTTTCCGCCGCCGCAGGCGGCCAGGCTCAGCACCATGGCCAGGGTCAGGATCAATGCAAAGATCTTCTTCATTCCAATGTTCCTCCTTAGTTTTGTCGCGTTTCATGCTTCTATATGAAAACAGACACAGAGGCCTGTCTTCATTTGGTTCAGCGCTCCTCCCGGAGATAGGGTTTGCCCACGCCCTTAGGGCCCGCCTTCTTCATGCCGATGACCGTCAGTACCGCCACGGTGGCGATGTAGGGGATCATCTGGAAGAACTGATAGGGGATGCCGTAGCTGCCCACCTGGAGGCGGATCTGCAGTGCGTCGCAAAAACCGAAGAACAGGCAGGCCAGCAATACGCCGCCGGCGCTCCACCGGCCGAAGATCACCGCCGCCAGGGCGATGAAGCCGCGGCCGGCCACGTTGCCGTCGGTGTAGGTGGTGGAGTAGCAGGTGGTGAGATACGCACCGCCGATGCCGGCCAGGGCACCGCAGATAACGCTGGCGGCATATTTCACCCCCACCACGCTGATGCCCAGGGTGGCGGCGGCCTTGGGATACTCGCCCACAGCTTTGTAGTTCAAACCGGACTTGGTCCTGTTGAAATAGACGGCGGTAAACACCACCAGGGCATAGGCCAGATAGACCATAGGCGTCTGATCCAGCAGAAGCCGCACCAAAAAGCTGTTGGAGCTGATGCCAAGCATGGCGGACAGCGTGGTCATCAGGCCTACCTGCACCAACTCGGAGCCCGCGCCGAAGTACACCCGGTAGATAAAGGCCGCCAGGGCCGGGGCGAAGATATTGATGGCCATGCCGTAGACAATCTGCTCGGCGCAGAGGTTGATGGTGGCGTAGGCGTAGATCATGTTTACCAGGACCCCCACCGCCGCGCCGGACAGCACGCCCAGCAGCGGATTCCCCGTAATGAGGCTCACCAGAAATCCCACCAGGGAGCCGATGGCCGCCAGACCCTCTAAACCGATATGAACCAGGCCGGCCCTTTGAGAGTAGAGCTCTGCCAGAGACAGGAAGATCAGGGGGGTGGCCATACGGACACTGGCCAGGATCAAATTGGTGACAAAAGCAGAATCCATATTATACGGCCTCCTTTTTAGCAAACATCCGGGCAACCGCCGCCTTGAACTGGGGCAGCTTTACCATGGCCAACCCCGCCACAGTGAATACGATCACCAGGGCCTGAATGATATCGGATACACTGGTGGGGACGCCGGTGGTGGCCTGCATAGTGGTGGAGCCCACCCGCAGCACCGCGAAGAAGATGGCCACCAAAATCGTCGCCAGGGGGTGGAGCTGGCCAATGAGGGCCATGGCCACACCGTCAAAGCCGTAGCCACTGGCGTAGCCGTTGATGAGGTAGAACTGGGTGCCCATCAGATCCGCGCTGCCGCCAAGACCGGCAATAGCGCCGGAGACAATGAAGCTCATCAGGATATACCGCTTCACGGCGAAGCCGTTGAACTGGGCCGCCGTCATGTTCAGTCCCACCGCCCGGAGCTGGAAGCCCTTGGAGGTGTAGAACAGGAAGTAGTAGATCAGAAGGCCCGTGACCAGCGCCAGGATAAAGGCGGTGGTGACCCGCAGGCCGAAGAGGCGGCTGAGCTTGGTGGCGTCGGGCACCGGAGCCGTCTGGGGCACAGTGCCGTCCCGAAGCCAGTTGGTGTACACCACGCCCATAAACAGCGTCGCCACGTAGTTAAGCATGATGGAGATAATCATCTCATTTTGGCCCCGGTAGATCTTCAAAACGCCGGGGATGGCCGCCCAGAGACCGCCGGCCAGGGCGCCGGCGGTCAGGCACAAAACGATGGCGGCGGGTCCCTCCAGTCCACTGCGGGTGGCGATGAAGCAGCACACCACCGCGCCCATAATGAACTGTCCCTCGCCGCCCAGGTTGAAAACGCCGCAGCGGTAGGCAAAGCAGGCGCAAAGCCCGGTGAAGATCAATGGCGTGGCCCGGGCCAGCGTAGTGCCCACGTTCCGCATGCTGCCGAAAGCGCCGGTCCACAGGGCCTGCAGCGCCACAAAGGGATTGGCCCCCAGCACCGCCATGACGATGCAGCCGATGACAAAAGCCAGCAACGCGGAGATCAGCGGCACCAGGATGTTCACGAATTTATTTTTCATCGTTCCCCCTCCTCACTTGCCGGCCATAGCCAGGCTGATCTCCTCAATGGGAGGATTCTTGCCAGAGTAGACGCCCATGACCTGCCCCTCGAACATGACGACGATGCGGTCTGAGACCTCCAGAATCTCGTCAAAGTCCGCGGACACCAGCAGTACGCCGCAGCCCCGGTCCCGGGCCTCGATCATGGTGTCGTGGATAAAGCGGGTGGCGCCAATGTCCAGGCCCCGGGTGGGGTGGACGGCCACCAGCAGGTCGGGGTTTCCCTCCAGCTCCCGGGCCAGGATGACTTTCTGCTGGTTGCCGCCGGAGAGGTTTCGGGCCTCCTGCTCCACAGAGGTGCAGCGGATGTCGTACTTCTTCTGCATCTCCAGTGCGTAGTCCCGGATGGCTTTCTTTTTCAGTACCAGTCCCTTAGCGCTGGTGTAGCGCGACGAGATTTTTGAGAAAAGCGGACAGGATAAATGAGAAAAAATAGCCCCGTTCTTAGAAGTAAATCCGAGGCCGCTCACTTGCGCCGACCGCCCCCGACGAGGGGAGCGGCCCGAGCAAGAGGGCGGACTTTTTAAGGCCCCGGGAGGAGCGGCTTTTGCCGCCCCTCCCTTGCCTTTTGCGCTGCTATAGGGTAGTTACTCCCCCGGCTCCTCCGAGGGCCCGTCCTGGGGCTCCTGGGGGGCTTCCTGGGGCTCCGGCTCACTGTACTCGACCCAGCCATAGACACCGGGCTCCCATACGTTGCCGTCTGCCTCGGAGACCCACTTCTTCCCGTTGTGGGAGGTCTTTGCGCCCTTGCTGTAGGCGTCATGCGCTCCGATAGGCTGAACCCACTCCGGGAACTCCTCGAGCGGGTTGCCGATGCGCGTCCACATCGAGGGCGTCTCCGAGGGCTTGCGGTTCTGCCCGGCGTCGTTGACATCGTGGATGGAGCGGTAGAGCTGGCCCTCGTCCTGGACGATGTCGCCCTTCTTGCCCCTCCAAAACTCGCTCCACTGGACAAAAAGGTCGGGGTGCTCCGAGATCGTGGTCTCGTCGAACTGTTCCTCCTGGGCCATCTTGACGAACATGAGCGCCGCGACCTCCTGGGCCGAGGTGTTGCGTCGGGCCTCCCGCTGGATGTCGGAGACGGCCCGGGGCGGCGTCAAATACTTAATTCCGTTTTGCTCGCTCATTCAAAAGCACCTCCAAAGCCGGAGACGGAGACCTCCCCGTCATACCCCTCATTCTTGACGAGCTTGAAGCGGACGTTCACGCCCCACTTGTCCGCCGTCTTCGTCGTGTTGGTGAAGTTATAGACCCGGTTGAGGAAGACCATCGCCGTGATGTCCTCCCACGTCGGAACCTCGTCGAAGGCGTTGTTGCAAGCCTCCACAAGGACAGTCGCGCCCTCGGTCTTCCATGTGGGCGTGATGAGGATTTTCGAGGCCCTCTCGTCGGTCTCCTCGGGGGCCGCAAGCTGGAACTCGATGATCTTCTCGTCCTTGGAGAAGTTCCAGACCCTCACACTCGTCGCGAAGTTGCCGTCCACGGCCTCGACGCGGAGCCGATGGGCCCCATTGGTGAGTGTGAGCCACTCGGCCCGGGAGAGCTCGATCGTCTCGGTCTGTCCGAGGGTTGCTTGATAGCTTCTAATCTGCTTGTCGTCGATGTACTCGGTAACGACCACGTTGTCGCCCTCGACGTCGGTGACGGTGTACTCCTCGGCGAAGCTGCCAGTCTGGAGCCCGAGGTCTGTGTCCTGCCCGGAGATGCTCGGGGCGGAGTTGGTGCGCTTGAAGGTGAGGCGGCGGTATGCCGTGCCTCCCTTGCCATCCGTGACGGTGATCTTGAGGGTGTTGACCGTATTGAGGCCCAGCGCGTAGAGCTGCGCCGACGTGATGGAGATGGTGAGCTTCTCACCCCGGGGCGCGTTGTTGATCGTGCGGAGCTCCGTGTCGTTGAGCTCCTCCTTCACGGTGAGGGCGTCCCCGTCTGCGTCGTCGACCGTGTACTCATAGGCGAAGGCGAGGTTCTTGTCGCCCAGGTTGGCGTCGACGCCGGAGATCGTCGGGGCGGAGTTCGTCCGGGTGAATGTCCATGTCCGGGTTGCCGTTCCGCCCTGTCCATCTGTTACGACGACCTTGACCGTGTGCTTGCCGAGGCTCAATTCATCGACTGGAACATTTATACTATTTTTCAATTTTCGCGTCGGGGCGAACGACTTCGTCGTTCGCCCATCAATCGACTCCGTCGCCGTCAAGACGTCGCCGGAGTCGGCGTCGTCGACCGTGTACTCGATCGTGAAGTTGCTGTTCTTATCGCCTAAATCGCGGTTACTGTCAGAGATCAGAGGGTCAGTGTTCAGAATTTCAAGGACGGGGCGAAAACCGACGTCGACG
>NZ_CAJULS010000105.1 GCF_910587525.1 uncultured Oscillibacter sp.
CGAAAATGAGCTGCTTGCTGTCCCCAGCCTCCAGCCAAATGGTTTGGGTGGGTTCGTCGCTGACGACATAGGGGTCCGGGACGGAAATTTCCGTAACCTCGTAGGAATCCACGGGGATGCCGGTCAACGTGGCGGTTCCGTCCGGCCCGGTAGTCACGTCATAGTGAAAGCCGTAATGGATGCCGCGAATTTCAAAGTTGGTGTTGGGGATCACGTCTCCGGTCTTGGCGTCCCGCTTCAAGATCGTGAGGTTTGGGAGCTTCTTGTCGGAGGCGGTGACAGTGACGGTGCCGCCCCCGTTGACGGTGGCCTGATCCACATGGGCGATGACCGGCTCGGTGAGCTTAGCCCAGGGGGCCGGGACGGAGACCTCCACAAAGGCGTACATTCCCTCGGTCACGTCCGTCACCGTGATGGAGCCGTCCGCCTTGGTTTCCTCCGTGCCGACGATCTGGCCGTCCTTGATGATATTGAATACAGCGCCGGGGAGGGGATTGCCGCTGTCATCCAGCTTCACCAGCCGGACCTTCACCTTGGCGTCATTCTCGAAGATCAGGGAAACGTCCGACTTGCCGTCCCAAACGAAAGTCTGCTTCACCTTATCCTGATCCGGGCTTTTGGTATAGCCCTCCGGGGGCGTCATTTCCTCGGCGGTATAGCTGCCGATGGGCATGGTGTCCCAGGGGATGTCTGTGATATAGCCGCCCTCCCGGGTCATAAAGGTGCCGGAGAAGTTGTTGTCCACGCCGGTGATCTTGATAATGGCCCCGGCAAGTCCCTTGGTGGGGTCGTCCGCGTCCACCTTGCGGATGCTGCCCTCACTGGTAATGGTGGGGGTGTCCCGGAATGTGACGGTCACGGTGTTGTTCCCGTTGCCGGGGAGAACGACATACTCCGGTCCTGCGTTGTCAATCTCATATCCGGCGGGCGGATTCGTTTCCGTCACGGCGTAAGTTCCGGGGGTCAGGTTTTCCAGAGTGGCCGTTCCGTCCTTCCCGGTCGTCACGTCTTTGGAAAAGGAGCCGCTTTCCGATTCAATGTGGAACTGCGCCCCGGCAAGGCCCTTGCTTGGATTGGTGGAATCCACCTTTTTGACGATCAGGGTATAGCTATCCTCCGTGGTGACTTCCAGCTCCCCCAGGATGATCTTCTGGACACCGCTTGCAGGGTGTGCGCTGGAGCCCGCGCCGGTGAAGCCGTACTCATAGGCCGTACACTGGCCCCATACGCCCCGCTGTCCCAGGTCGAGAATATACTGCGCCCTGGAGCGGAAGGAGGAACCGTCCTTTTCCTCGTCAATGCTGGTGTAGTGGGCGCCCTCCAGGGAGTTGAATACTGCCATCAGCTCCTCGGCGCAAGCGACAACCGGGTCGCTCATGCTGCCCTGCTGATAGCGCCAGATGACCGCCTGTACCCAGGCGTTCATGTACCAGGTATAGCCGGCGCTCCAAATGTTGTCTACACCCAGGGCCTTTGCCTCGTCCGTAAAGACGCCGGTGGAGTGGGCGTAGTAGTAGGCCATCATGGTCAGGACGGTGGGATCGGAGATGGGGGTCTTGTTCCCCCAGGTCTGGCCGATCAGGGAACTCCCCATTCCGCCGCCCTTCGTGCCGCAGAAGCCCACAGAGGTTTTATTCCCGCCGGAGAAATACATCTCGTGGAGGGAACAGCGGCCCAGGGCGGCGGATTCGTAGGATACGCCGGACATGCCGAACCGCTCCAGCTTGATCGTGTCGCTGGCGGCCAGGGCCGTTGCCGGGAGCAGGCCCAGGACGCAGACCAGCGCCAGCAGCAGCGCCGTCACGCGGGTCCGCAGGGGATGGTTCATTTTCTTCATAAACCGTTTCCTTTCTTAATTTGATTTCAAAAAAGAAATGCGTCTCACCGTGAGACGCAAAAGGGAATGGAAAAGCCCTCCCAGCTTTTTGCCGGGAGGGCTGCGAAGGGATTGGGCATTTACGCGTAGGGGTTGACCCCGTTGGAGTTTCCCGCGAACATGTAGCAGTAGGTCACATCGTCCCGGAGCATGACGCCCACGCCGATACCGTCATAGCGTTCCGCGATCATGGTCTGGAAATGCCCGGGCGAATACCTCCAATGGGAGACTGCCGTCTGCGCAATGTCCGTATTGCAGTTGTATGTGAACACCGTGAGATTGCTTCCAATGCCGTGGGAATAGCCGTGCCGCAGGGCGGATTCATTCTCATATTGAACATCATGGGACCTGAACCCCTGCTGGGCGCAGTCCTGGGCGGCGGCCATGAGCGCCGTGCTGACTGCCAGCTCTGCCACGCCATTCTCCCGGCGTACCTGATTGATCAGGCGGATCATTTCCTGGCGGACCTCTGTCAGATCATCCGTGAATTCTGCGGGCTTGGCCGGGGCCTCGCCGGTATAGGGGGCCTTGCTGTCCACCTGGACGCCGCCCTGGAAATAGACGTTGAAGCCTACGGCCTTCCCAATGTCCCGGAGCTTCACATAGTTATTGCCCAGAATGTTGTAAGCCGTCATCTGCACCTGCTGGCCGTCCACGAAGATGGGGGACCATGCGGGCTCTGCCGCAATCCCGGCGGCTACGGCGGAGACCCCGCCGAACAGCGCCGCCCCAGTAAGAACACCCAGAATGAATTGCAGAAACTTTCCCTTCATTTTTAGATACCTCCTGTTGGTTTTTAGTGGGTTTCCTCACTAATATTGTACCAAAAATGTGGAAAAGCGTCAAAAATCCACCTGTCAAATGAATCTCACGGTGGGATTTATTTTTACGTTTCGACCGCCCGGACGCACCAGCGGTATTCTCTCTGATCCCGGACGCAGGTAAACAGGGTGATGCAGTTGTCAGAGGTGGATTCCAGCATGGAGTTGTCCGTTTCGCTGATCTTGGAAACACTGGTGACGGAGTATGTCCGGGTCCCCTCCTTGGTCGTCAGGGTGATCCGATCCCCGCTCTCCAGGGTGTGTATCTCCCCGAAGTAGCTGTTGGCCCCCCGGTTATGGGCCGCGAGGGAGACGTTGCCATTCCAGATGCTGGTGTTGGTGAAGTGGCCCGCTCCCTTTTTCAGCGTGGCGCTGCCGGTGCCCTGGTAGATGTTCACTGTCAAGTCAATGGCCGGGATTTTCAGCGTTCCCAGACTGCCGTTGCTGTAATAGCTGTCCTCGGTCACTTCCGTATAGCCTCCGCTGGTGCTGGCAGTCCCACTGCCGGAGCTGGACGCGGCAAAGGTGGGCGGGGTGCTGGAGACAGATCCCACGGGTCCCGGCAGGACCACGGCCCCGCCGGAGGTGTTAGACCCGCCAGCGGAGGCCATGAGGGAAGGACTGTTCAGCGGCCCGCCCGCCGCAAGGTTGGGCGTCAGGAACTCACCGGAGTTGGGGAGATAGCTGGTCGGCGTCCCAAAGCCGGGCGGGATCAAGGCGCTGTTCTTGCTCTTGTCCGTGTTGGGGTCCTCCCGCTCCCGGATGGTATCACCGGCGCTGGTAGGCATCCCGAAATCCCCGGTAGAGGGGCTGTCAAAGGTATATTCCAGAGCACTTGCGGAAATAGAAAGAGCCGCCAGCAGACAGCAGGCGGCCAGCAGCGTGATCAAGCGTTTCTTCATTACACATACCCCCGTTTCTTATTCTTGTAGTATTTTGTGAGCTTCCAGCCCCCAAAGCCAGCAGCCCCCAGCAGCGCGGCCAGGGGGATCAGCAGGACGGCCTTACCCGCGCCGCCGCTCTCCGTCAGCTCCGCCCCGCCGGTCCCGGCGTCATCCTTCCCGATTTGCGTCTCACCGTGAGACGCAAAAACGGCGGTGTAGATCACGCTGTCGCTGCGGGTCCGGGTGACTTCTCCCTTGTACTCCACGGTCACATTGTACCCGGTGGCGTACTTCCCCGTGGCGGTGCCGGAGTAGGTAGCGGAGGCGTTGTAGTACCCTCCGGCCTCCTGCCACTGCACGTCCGCCAGGGTCAGGGTCCGTCCGCCGTCCGAAATCGTCTTGGGGATCAGAGACGCATCGGCGTCGGAGAGATTGGGATAACTCCGGGCGGCGGTGACGGTGCGGGAGCTGGTCTTGTAACCCGCCGCCTCTACTTTGATGCCGGGGTAATCCGGGGCAAGGACGCCGGAATAGCCGTCCTCGGTGGTGACTTCCAAGGCGGGCTCCAACTGCTGGATGATCTCCGTCATGTTGTCCGTGGAGCTCTCCACCGTGACGACCTCGATGTGTTCTTTGCTGTCTGTCTCGCTTTGATCGTTTTTCAGCACGTCCAGCAGGGTATATGTCCTGCCCTCCCGCTGAAAGTCCCCGGTGGGGATGGCGGCGGGGTCGTCCCGGCGGGTCAGATAGTAGACCTTCTCGATCCGGTGGACGCCGTTTTCCTCGGTCTCCCGGACCTCGGCGGGATAAACAGAGGAAGGGGCGGGAATGGCCGTAACCGCTGTTTCGTTCTCCGGTTCAGCGGCCAGGGCCGCGGGACACAAGGCCAGCGCCAGGACCAGCGCGGCCAGGGCGGGTGCAAAGTGCCTCCAGGTTCGTTTCATTCGCAAAACCTCCAATTTTAATTCAGGGTAGGCCAGGGGGACCGTTGGTCCTCCCGGCCGGAAGGGGAAAAACCGCTTCCCAGGATAGCAAAAGCCGCCTCCTGGCGGCTTTTGGGGTGTGTTCCCCTTGATTGCCGAAAACGCCGGCGGGCGCTGTCTGTCAAGGCCCGGCCAGTCCTCAGACTGGCCGGCTCGCGGGCGATTGCGCCAGCAATCGTCCGGCCTTGACTGACAGGGACCGGCGGCGTACCCTCCCAGGGGGGAACACACCCGAATATTGCAGCCTTATCTTCTGCCGTACTGGCGGGACGTTTTCCGCTCCTGCTGGCGGGGATTCAGCTTCTGATCCAGGCCGTCTCCAATCTTCCGGGCCGTTCCCCGGAGCTGTTCCAGAGCCTCCCCGCGGTTGACTGCGGGATAGCCGTCATAGAGGATGTTCACATACTTGGCGTCCGGGGGGCTGCACTCCACGCCAAACCGGCGGCATACCATGTAGCCCACGCTCTCGGCGTCCAGCTTGTAAAGCTCCCGCTTGTAGCCCTTGTTGTACCCCCGCTCATGGGCGCGGGCATAGGCGATCTCCGTTGCCAGGGCCGCAAACACCGCCGACGGCTTCTGATCCGGGTTGATGTAGATGGTGTAGCTGGCCTCGTCATAGAAGGCCGGGGAGGAAATCTCCTTGTCCTCCGCCAGCGCCACGGGGGACTGGTCCATGAGGGCGGTTAAAGCCGCCATCATCCGGGGGCTTTTGTCCGTGAGGACTTCCGCTTCCCGCAGGGGCCTGCCGCTGGTCTGGCTCACATCGTAGTAGTAACCCATGAAGTAGCCCCGGCGCTTGGGGTCCCTGGGGGGAAGGTACACCTTCGCGCCGTTGTTCATGGCCTCGTCCAGAACGTAGCGGCCCTGGTCATGCCAGAAATCCGTGGTGCCGATCCTGGTGGCCTCCGGCATCTGGACTATGGTCAACGCCACGTTGCCCACGCTGCACCGGATGTTGTCTGCCTGCAAGGCAAGGTACTGCCGGTAGCGGTCCGGCTTGGTGGTGATCTCCTCCAGGGCCCCATCCCGCATGTAAGAAAGGCTCTCCCGTTCGGCCCGAAGCTCTGTCACTCTGGCCTCGTCCCGGGCGGTCTTGCCCTTGAGAATTTCGCTGATACTCGGCATAAAAATCATTCCTCCTTTTTGGGTTATCGTGTTTTGTCTCTGATCTTTTCCCTGGAACGGCTCTCCGCCATAGCCCGCAGCCCCTCCAGCCTCGCCCGCACGGATTCCTTCATCTCAATATCCGGCCCGGTCGTCTGGGAGGGATTCAAGCCACTCCCGCGCTCGGGCGAGGACCTCTCTTGTGGAGCAGGGGCTTTCGCTTTTTTTGGCGGTTCGCCCTCCTGGGTCTGCTGGGGAACGGGATAGCCCAGGGCGATCATGACGGCGTTGAGCTGGGCGGCGTAGTTCTGGTTGGAAACTACATTGATCATGCCGCTCTCGTTCCCTTTTTTCTGGGCGAAAAAGTACAGGATGCCGTACTCCTTCGCCAGCTTCTTGAACTTCCGCATATCCTCCTTTTTCAAGGGAATGACCTCGGCGGGAACCGGGTCGCGGGCCAGCCGCTTGGCGGTGGTCTTGCCGATGACCTTGTTATCCTGGCGCTGCAAGGCCAGCAGCAGCGCCGCCACATTTTTCAAACCGGCTCCCGCCAGCTTCACGGCGCTCTCTGTCGCCTGGATTCCCTCCTTGACCACCAGATCGGCGGCCTCGGCGCTTACGTCCATTCGCTCACTTCCTTTCAAATTTCTTGATTCTCCGGTCTTTCTCCGGCGCGGGGGCCTCCTGTTCCCGGCATAGCCGGACCTGCTGGCGGATGCGGGGGATGTCCGCACCAATTCTGCCGCAGGTTTTTAGTTCCCGGCGGAGCTGGCGGAGTTCTCCGTTGATGGCGGCGATCTCCGCCTCCACGTTCAGGCCCTCCCGCCTCTGGCTGTACAGCTCCTTCCGGCGGTCCGTCAGGGCGTCAATCTGGGCTTGCAGGGCGTCCTCCAGAGTGGAAAGCTGGCGGTCCGTGTCTACGCGGTATTTTTGCAGGAGGGAAAACTGCCGCTGGTACTGGTGGAGCCGTGTTACCTCCGCCCGGACGGAGAAGGGAGGCGGGCGGCGTTTCTTCCGCCGGGGGCCGCCCAGAAGAAATAAGTAGTACACATACAGGGCCCGAAAGCCGCGGAGCTTCCTCCGGGGCCGCTGGCGGATGCTTCCTTTGCGGACCCGGTATCGCTTGGGGATCATGGGCGGCGGATCGGGTTGTGCCGGGGCCTCGCCGCTCCGAACAGCAGCCAGCCGGGACCGGATGTCCGCTTCGGTATATCCTTCCCCCAGGCTGTCCAGGCGGAAGGCCCGCTTGCCTCCCGGCGGCGTGACGGCGGTATGCTTGACGTTTTCACCATATTTAATGGTATACCCCTGCCGCCGCAGGGCCGCCAGAAAGGATTCAAAGGTGAAGCTCTCCCGGATGGCGGCGTCAATGTCCTGCCGCACAAGGCCGGAGATGGTGCCTCTGCCCGTTTTCTCCGCCTTCCACTCAGCGTAGTGTTTTCCTCCGCCCTCCGGCTCAATGACCGACAAGCCGTATTCACGGCTGACGGCGTTGGAGGTCTCCCGCAGCGCGCCGAAATAACTCTGAAAATCGCTCCTGTACTTCTTCCCGTCCATGAAGGAGACGGAATTGAACACGATATGGCAATGCAGATGTTCCTGATCCGTATGGGTGGAGACGACCGCCTCGTAGCGGTCCCCCAGCAGGCGGCGGGCAAACTCCACCCCGGCCTCGTGGGCTTCCTCCGGCGTCACTTCGCCGGGGGCATAGGAGTGGATGATGTGATAGCCCTGGATGCCGCCCCGCTTGTCCCAGCGGCGCTTGGTAGCCTGCATTTCCGAACAGGCGGTTTCCGGGCAGCAGTTGACCCCCGTTACCAGATGGCGCGTCTTGGTCGGCTCCATGCCGTAGTCCAGGGCACGGGAGAGGGCTGTCTTTTCCTCGTTCAGCGCGTAGGCCAGACAGTGGTCCAGCCGCCTGTCGATGACGATGATCTTGTCGTAGGCCATTACAGCGCCTCCTTCACCAGCCGCAAAGCCTGATACACCAGCTTTACAGCCTCGTCAACCTCTGCCGCCTCCGCCTCCTTTTTGGCGTTGGTGTTGTGGGCGATCTGGTTGATGTTGTTGCCGATGGCGGACAGCTCCCGGAGCAGGGCGGCGCAGGCGTCGGGCGGACGGGGGAGGATTTCGACCCCCATGACGCTGTGACGGATCAGGGCGCTGGTGTTCAGGCCGGAGATGGAGCATTGCTTCAGAAGATGCTTGTACTCCCTGTCGTCCAGCCAGAGGCCGATAAAATGTTCCCGTTTTCGCATGGCGTCTTCCTTTCCTTGGATTTGCGTCTCACCGTGGGATTTATTTTTGGGCGGATTTGCGTCCCACGGTGGGCAATGCCATTAAGTTAACCAGAAGTTACCAAAAAGAGAGTTGCGCGGCAGGCAGGGGAGTCAACGCGCGGGGACATACACAGGAGAAATGCGGTTGCCGGCAACCACGGGTCTGGGATAGCTGCGGTCTGGGCGGCAGGGCAGGAGATTACGCTCCAAGAAGCGGATCACGTCAAAGGCCACGCCCCGGAGGACTTGGCAGCAGAAGTAAACCGCATCGGAGAAATTGACGCAGCGTTTATATTTGGAGCTGCCCCATGCGGTATCCACTTCCCAGG
>NZ_CAJULS010000106.1 GCF_910587525.1 uncultured Oscillibacter sp.
ACTGCGGCACCGGCGTGGCCTTTACCCGCAACCCCGCCACCGGCGAGAAGAAGCTCTTCGGTGAGTTTTTGACCAACGCCCAGGGCGAGGACGTGGTGGCCGGTGTCCGGACGCCCATGCCCATCGCCGAGATGGCCGAGAAGTTCCCCGAGGCCTTTGCCCAGTTTGAAAACGTTTGCAAGACCCTGGAGGACCACTACCGGGATATGCAGGACATGGAGTTTACCGTGGAGCACGGCAAGCTCTACATGCTCCAGAC
This sequence comes from uncultured Oscillibacter sp., assembly GCF_910587525.1. GTDB lineage: Bacteria > Bacillota > Clostridia > Oscillospirales > Oscillospiraceae > Oscillibacter. The sequence continues at coordinate 260 of NZ_CAJULS010000106.1, forward strand.
CCGCAACGGCAAGCGCACTGCCCAGGCGGCTTTGAAGATTGCCTGCGACCTGGTGGACGAGGGCATGATCGACGAGAAGAAGGCCGTGGCCATGGTAGAGCCCCGCACCCTAGACACCCTGCTCCATCCCCAGTTTGATGCCGCGGCCCTGAAGGAGAGCAAGGTCATGGGCAAGGCCCTGGGCGCTTCCCCCGGCGCCGCCAGCGGCAAGGCCGTTTTCTCCGCCGAGGACGCCAAGGCCTGGGCCGCCCGGGGCGAGAAAGTGATTCTGGTCCGCCTGGAGACCTCCCCCGAGGACATCGAGGGCATGAAGGCTGCCCAGGGCATCCTCACCGTCCGCGGCGGTATGACCTCTCACGCCGCCGTGGTGGCCCGCGGTATGGGCAAGTGCTGCGTCTCCGGCTGCGGCGAGATCAAGATGGACGAGGAGAACAAGCAGTTTGAGCTGGCCGGCAAGACCTATCACGAGGGTGACTGGCTGAGCCTGGACGGCTCCACCGGCAATATCTACGACGGCGCTGTTTCCACTGTGGACGCCACGATTGGCGGTGAGTTCGGCCGCATCATGGGCTGGGCGGACAAGTACCGCCGCCTGGAGGTCCGCACCAACGCCGACACCCCCGCCGACGCCAAAAAGGCCCGGGAGCTGGGTGCCCAGGGCATCGGCCTGTGCCGTACTGAGCACATGTTCTTCAACGACGACCGTATTCAGGCCATCCGGGAGATGATCTGCTCCGACACCGTGGAGCAGCGGGAGAAGGCTCTGGCCAAGCTGGAGCCCATGCAGCAGGGCGACTTCGAGGGCATTTACGAGGCCATGGAGGGCTGCCCGGTCACCATCCGCTTCCTGGATCCCCCCCTGCACGAGTTCGTGCCCACTGAGGAGGCCGACATCGAGGCCATGGCCAAGGACATGGGCAAGACTGTGGAGGAGATCAAGGCCATCATCGCCGGCCTGCATGAGTTCAACCCCATGATGGGCCACCGCGGCTGCCGCTTGAGTGTCACCTTCCCGGAGATCGCCAGAATGCAGACCCGGGCCGTCATCAAGGCTGCCCTGAACGTTCAGGCCCGCCATCCCGAGTGGGACCTGGTCCCTGAGATCATGATCCCCCTGGTGGGTGAGCTGAAGGAGTTCGCCTATGTGAAGAGCATCGTCACCGAAGTGGCCGACGCCCTGATCAAGGAGGCCGGCTCCAACCTGAAGTATAAGGTGGGCAACATGATCGAGATCCCCCGTGCCGCCATGTGCGCCGACGACATTGCCCCCATCTCCGACTTCTTCTCCTTCGGGTCCAACGACCTGACTCAGCTGGTCTTCGGCTTCAGCCGGGACGACGCGGGCAAGTTCCTGGACGCCTACTATGACAAGAAGATCTACGAGAACGATCCCTTTGCCAAGCTGGACCAGCACGGCGTGGGCCGTCTCATCAGCAACGCCGCCCGCTGGGGCCGGAGCACCAACCCGGATCTGCATCTGGGCATCTGCGGCGAGCACGGCGGCGACCCCTCCAGCGTGGAGTTCTGCCACCGGATCGGCCTGGACTATGTGTCCTGTTCTCCCTTCCGGGTGCCCATTGCCCGTCTGGCCGCCGCGCAGGCTGCTATTAAGGATGCCTGAAAAGGCAGTGGCTGATACTTTGTTGATTTGATAAGATAAAAAGGATGCGTTGCCTTTCTATACGCGAGGCAACGCATCCTTCTTAAAAATTGATGCAATATTATTGCGATAAATTCACAGCGGGGTACCCCGCTGTCTGGTGTTCATTGAACACCAGACAATAAACTTTGACTATAATTATCTGATTAAAAATCTATGAATTTACGGTGGGCTTGTCTGATAAATGATGGAAGGCCCATTTCATGGCCTGAAAATTTTCGATATAAATCTTTTGATAGATAATAGAAAAATTGCAATCTTGGAGGTATGAATATAACAGATATGCGGCAGGCGGTAGAAACAATACAAAGAATCTATGAGATGTTGGAAGATGGAGAATCCAGAGAAATTTATATGACTCGACTTGCGTATAATGTGAGCGGTGAGAGTAAATATCTTATACGGCTGATGAATATTGCTTTTCAGCGTATGTGGCCAGGAAGATTTATTGATTATAGACATCTTGCGGGAATGGAGAAGACATTGGCAAAGGTGCCAGAGAATCATAAATTTGTTTTGTATGGAGCAGGGAATGAAGGGAAAGATTTTCTTCCCTTGGCGAGGCAGAAAGAGGGATTTGTCGGTTTTTGCAGCTCAACAGGTGTGAAGCAGAAAAACGGCTATTTGGGTTATCCGGTCATGTCTCCGAGGGAATTGCTGTCTCGCCGGGATTTGTATGTTGTGGTTGCCACATCGGCTGCCAGAGATGAATTGCTTGGCATTTTAGAGAATGGAAATTATCCTGCGGAAATGATTATTGATGGACCCGCATATTATAGCGAAAAGTTTGGCGAGGCGGAGCAGTATTTTGGTCCAAAATTTATAAAATTTTGCGACGAGGAGACCTTTGTTGATGTTGGCTGTTACGATTTCAGATCAGCACTTGCGCTGGGGAGACACTGTAAATGTGTAAAGAAGGTATATGCCTTCGAGCCGGACCCGGAGAATTACAAGAGGTGTCTGCAAAATGCTGAAAGCCGAAGCCGGATTCAAGATGTTCAAATTTTGCCATACGGTGTGTGGAGCGAAAAGACAACGTTGCAATTTAGCGCATGTGGTACAGTCGAATCCTCCTTCTGCGAAGAGAACACGATGAGTGTTTCAATTCCAGTCACGACCATTGACAATACAATTGATCCGTGTGACCGGGTGACTATGATCAAGATGGATATTGAGGGTTCAGAACTGGAGGCTCTGAAAGGAGCTAGGGAAACCATTTTGCGTGACAAGCCGAAGCTTGCCATCTCCATTTACCACAAGATGGAGGATATGTGGGAGATTCCGCTGTATATTAAGGAGTTAGTTCCAGAATATCGTTTTTATATCCGGCACCACAATAGTGGCGGCTTTGCCGAAAGTGTTTTGTATGCAGTGATGCCGGAATAAAATAATCAAACACCGCCGGCAAACAAAAACAAGAGATCTGTTCTAAGCAGCACTTAGAGGCACAGTCCGGCAAGACAGAAATTCATATTTGGTTCTGTTTTGTTGACTACCGTACGGCCTGCTGTCAAAACCCGGATAAGAGAATTCCGTCCCAGCCAATGGCTGGGGCGGAATTCTCTTATCCGCCCTGCCGCACCACTGGGGACGGGAACATATAATGAGTTAGTTAGACCATTATGACCCATCCTGCCCAGGAGGAATTGATATGAGTCAGCGATACCCGTTTCAAACTATGACACTTGGCTTTGGACTCAGTTCATTGAGCCCTTACTGTGATCCGGATACCTTGTATCTGCACCACGGCCAATACTACGCCCAAAGGGTCCGGGAACTGAACCACCTGGTCTCCAAGAACCGCCTGACAAACCTGACCCTGGAGGAGCTGCTCACACAGGACATCAACCTGCCTACTGCCCAGCTGGCCCGGCTGCAGGGAGCTGCCGGCGCTGTCTATAACCATGAGCTGTACTTTGACGGAATCCAATCTGTCATGGACACACCGCCGCTGAATAAGCTGACAGGCGTCCTCATCGGGGTCTACGGCTCCATGAGCGCCTTCAAACGGCTGCTGCTGGAGGCTGCCGACAGCCTCCCCGGGGCCGGCTGGGTATGGCTGGTGGCGGAGCGAAGCGGCGGACCTCACATCGTTATCACGGATAATAACGAAACCGTGGATCTCCAGGCTGTCCAGCCAATTTTTGTGGCGGACCTCTGGGAGCACGCCTATTTCCTGGATGACCAGTTTGACAAGGAGAAGTATCTGGATTACTGGTTCTCCTTCATCGACTGGAACAAGGCGGAGAGCCGCTTTGAACAGTCCCGGGTGAGCGCCGCGGTCTGACCTTTCAATCGAAAGAGCGCCGGTCCCGGCCTTCCTGCCAGGGCTGGCGCTCTATGCCTTATTTTCCTGTGGGGATAAAGGGGCGGATGGCCCCGGCCACGCTGCTGATGGGCATGGTCTGGAGATAGACCCGGCCCGGGCCGGTGACTACGGTGTTGAAGAGGCCCTCGCCGCCAAACACCATGTTCTTCACTCCGGGCACTGACTGGATGTCCATGGAACAGGTGGCGTCCATGGCGGCCAGGTATCCGGTGTCCACCACCAGGGACTGCCCCGCCGCCAGATCATACTCCATCACAAAGCCGTCAAACTCCGTAAAGGCCATGCCCCGGCCGGAGAGCTTCTGCATGATGAACCCCTCGCCGCCGAAAAAGCCTGCGCCGATCTTCTTTTGGAAGAATACCGACAGCTCCACCGTCTCCTCGCTGGCCAAAAAGCCGCTTTTCTGCACCACCAGCTCCCGCCCCGGCCCGATCTCAAAGGCCCGGATGTCCCCGGGAAAGCTGGAGGCAAAGGCGATCATCCCCGGGCCGCCCTGGGCGGTGTAGCGGTTCTGAAACAGGGCCTCTCCGGCGAACATCCGGCCCAGGGCCTTGCCCAGTCCGCCGTTGGAGGTGGTCTCCATCTTCATGTTTGGGCTCATCCAGCTCATGCTGCCCCGCTCGGTAATCATGGTCTCCCCGGCGCTCAGCTGGCAGATGACAACGGGCAGGGGCTTTCCCTCAATTCGATATTCCATCGCGTTCGTCCTCCGTTTTTTCATTGATATTTGGGGGCTCCTCCGCTTTGCGAAAGAGCCGGTAAAAGCGCTCCATAAACCGGAAAGTAAAGCCCCCGGGAAACACGCTGTTGACCACCAGGGCCATGATGACGCCAATACCGGTGTCGAAAATGCGGTTCAGGGCGTAGGTGATGTAGCTCTCCACTGGGGTGTTGAAGAGGATGATGCAAAGCACCACGCCGCCGGGCTGCACGCCTCCCACCCAGAAGATCTGGCACAGAAGGATCAGCGCCACAGTGCCTATAAACACCAGGGGCACCAGCAGCAGGGTGTGTCCGCCCTCCGGATAGAAGATCAGGTAAATCCGGAAGAGGGCCATGCCCAGAAGCCCGCCGATGGCGGTGCCGAAGAGGCGGTTTCCGCCGTGGAGCTTGGAGTTCTCCAGGTCGCTGCCCATGCCGAAGATGGCGCCGATGCAGGCGAAGGCGGGGCTGCGGTCCAAGAAGTAGTAGATGAACGCACAGAGCGCGGCGGCCAAAGCTGTTTTGATATTGCGCATTCCGATTTTGGGGAGACGGCGGGGGAATTGGCCGGTTTGGCTCATGAAAATCTCTCCTGACCAGCGGGCCGGATTGGAAGAGGCCCGTATATATAACCAGTATATCACGGCGCAATTCAGATGAAAAGGCCACTACGCAAAAATTTGCGAAATTTTGTAAAATTTTGCGCAAGGCCGGCGGACAAAAGGGCCCCGGCGCTCCGCACGGCAGCACGGAACGCCGGGGCTTCTCTTTTCGGATGGCGGCTCAGGCCATCTTGTGGACCAGCCGGTCCAGGCTTCTGGGATCGACGCTGTCCTCTGTCACCACGTTGACCCGCTTGCCGATCAGGGCATACAGGCCCAGCAGGGAGCGGGCGTCCAGCATCAGCGTATCGGTACTCAGCCATACCTCGTAGGGCGTGTGGGTGGCCAGCTCATTGATCTTCTCCACCTGGTCACGATTTTTTATATCAAGCGTTTTAACCATCGGATTTTCCTCCTTTTGAATCCACGCGGTTGAGCCGGGGCACTGCCGGGAGGACGGCGGGATATGGCCGTCACCTGCTCCCCGGGCCCGGCCCGGTCTCCTCTTGGAGATTGACCATATTCTAGCAGGAGAGGGCGAAGGTGTCAACGATGGTTTTGTACGAAACAACTAAAACAATCGGCTTCTGATTGTGCACATTCACGGCGAACAGGTGGCATAGAGGCCCTTACCGCAGGGCGGAGAGCTTCTGCAGCTGCTTCTGAAACTCCGGGGGCAGGGGGCAGGAGAGCTCTACCGTCTCCCCGGTGCGGGGGTGAAGAAACCGGAGGCCCGCAGCGTGGAGGCACTGACCCTGGAGGCCGGGGACTGCCTTTTTAGCCCCGTAGACCGTGTCTCCCAGAATGGGGTGGCCGATGTGGGCCATGTGGACCCGGATCTGGTGAGTGCGCCCCGTCTCCAGGCGGCATCGGAGATGGGTAAAGGCGGAAAAGCGCTCCAGCACCTGCCAGTGGGTGACAGCGGGGCGGCCGCTGGATACAACTGCCATGCGTTTGCGGTCCGTGGGGTGGCGGCCAATGGGGGCGTCCACGGTGCCGCTGTCCTGGCGGAGGTTCCCGGTGACGACGCACTGGTAGGTCCGGGCCAGGGTGTGGTCCTGGAGCTGGGCGGCCAGCCGGCGGTGGGCCAGATCGTTTTTCGCGGCAATGATGAGGCCGGAGGTGTCCCGGTCGATACGGTGGACGATGCCGGGGCGTAGCGCCCCGCCCACGCCGGAGAGGGAATCGCCGCAGTGAAACAGCAGCGCGTTGACCAGCGTGCCGTCGGGGTGTCCCGGAGCGGGATGTACGACTAGGCCCTTGGGCTTGTTGACTACGATCACATCGCCGTCCTCATAGATGATATCCAAAGGGATATCCTGAGGGGCCAGATCCACCGGATCCGGGTCCGGCAGGGAGACTTCTATCGTCTCATTCCCGGTGAGTTTATAGCTCTTGGACAGCGGTTTTCCGGCGCTGGTCACCAGTCCCTCTTCCAGCAGCCGGGCAGCAGCGGAGCGGGTCAGGCTCTCCACAGTCTCCGCCAGCCAGGCGTCTGTGCGGCGGCCCGTCTGGGCCTCACTGGGCTGCAGTGTCAGCGTCTCCATGGGCTCCTCCTCTTTTATCATGCTTTTCATAGAACCACAGATAGTATATTGCAGCCAGAACGGCGCCGGAGACCACGCAGATATCCGCCACATTGAACACAGGATAGGCGGGCCAGAACTGAAAGTGGAACATATCCACCACATAGCCCAGCCGCACCCGGTCGATGATGTTTCCAAGCCCGCCGGAGAGGATCAGGCAGCCGGCCAGCACGCCCAGAGGATGCCGTACGATCCGCCGTACCAGCACAAACAGCACCGCCAGCAGGATGAAGGCGGTGAGGCCTACCAGCAGCCACCGCTGACCGGAGAAGCTGGACCAGGCAGCGCCGTAGTTGTGGACCCGGGTCAGCTCTACCAGGCCCGGCAGCAGGTCTTTGGCCGGGTCTGCAGTCCAGTAGATATGGGGGGGGACGGGGGTGGCAAAGTGGGACGCCGTCCACCACTTCACCCACTGGTCCAGTCCCAGCAGGACCGCTCCCAGCAGAGCGCAGAGCGTATAGGTCATAGAGGGATGCTCCTTTGATATGAGTTGTCTTACAGTTTACACGGTTTCACTGAAAAAAGCAACCGGATTTGGCCGGCGGCGCACCGAGGGCTGTTTTTCACCATATGCGGCATCAAGCAGCCGCCCGCGCCGGACAGCTGCTTGATTGGACAAAACGTGATGCGCTGGAGTCAGAAGGCGGTAGGGGAATGTCGTAGGGCAATGTGATTTATTCTGTTAGGGGCAAAGTCGTTTATCCACCCGGCCCCCAGGCCGGCAGCCCCTACTCTGTGGTGATATAGCGTAAAATATTCTTAAATTCATTGTGTTAAGCATGGAAAGGATAGTCTAAAGGACAAAAAATTGACCACACATTGTTAGGTGCATGGTCAATTTTTTCTATGTCGGAGGCTGGTAGTTATTGCCCTGGACAGGATAAATCACATTGCCCTACGACAACAGAATTCACTTCCACTCGTTGCTGGGTATCATGCTTTAACGGATTTTGCTTTAGAAATATGATACCCTGTCCTTTTGATTATTTTGATATATCCATATTATCCAGCCTATACGATGGGCTGTTATCAAATTGTTATC
>NZ_CAJULS010000107.1 GCF_910587525.1 uncultured Oscillibacter sp.
TTTCCCAGGGTGAGGGCGGCGCCTCTGTGTCGGAGGGCTTTGTCACCGCCAGTCTCCTTTTCTGTGTGGGAGCCATGGCCATCGTGGGAGCGCTGGAGAACGGTCTCACAGGGAATTATGAGACTCTTCAGGCCAAATCTCTGCTGGACGGCATCAGCTCCATCGTCTTCGCCTCCTCCCTGGGAATCGGCGTGGCCTTTTCCGCCGTGGCGCTGTTTCTCTATCAGGGCGTCATCTCCCTGCTGGCCTCTGTTCTGTCCCCTTTCCTGGGAGACGCCGTCATCGCCGAGATGACCTGCGTGGGATCTCTGCTCATTGTAGCCCTGTCCCTGAATATGCTGGGTTTGACAAAGATCAAGGTAATGAACCTGGTGCCCGCCATCTTCTTTCCTATCCTGCTTTTTACATTTATGTAAACTAAATGAGATATGAAAAAGAGCCGCTCGTGCGGCTCTTTTTTTGAATGTACCTCAGCGCACAAACGGCATCAGTGCCGAGGCCACCAGCGCCAGCAGCAGTACCGCCACCAGCGCCAGCGCCATCACACGCTTCATCTTCCCTCTCATGCCCTCTCCCCTTCCGTCAGGATTTTTCGGATACTCTTTTCCGCCTTGGACCGGGGTACCATCAACTCATGGCCGCAGCCCAGGCATTTCAGCTTGATATCCATCCCCACCCGCAGGATCTCCCACTGGGTACTCCCGCAGGGATGGGGCTTTTTCAGCTCCACTTTGTCGTGCAGACGCAAGTCCATACGGTTCCTCCTGTCATTACTTTCGCATATACTGTCTCATATACTCATATAAAAACGCCGCGCCTGGCGGCAGATAGGATGCGATCAATATGCCGGAAAATAAGCTGTTCCTCCCGGAGGGCCTTTGTCCTCCTGTCCGCCTCACCCTCGACCACCTGCGGGGTGCCATGGAGAGCGGCGCCCTGTTAGAGGCCCCCGTCCAGCGGTGCGACACCGGACATACCCTACATATCGATCTCGACGGCATCGCAGGCCGGATCTCCCGGACAGAGGCCATCGCCCCCTGGATCAACGGAGCCGGCAGAGATATCGCCGTTTTATCCCGGGTCGGCAAGCCGGTCTGCTTCAAAGTCCAGTGCCTCCAGGCCGACGACAAGGGCGCGCCGGTGGCTGTCCTCAGCCGTAGGGCCGCCCAGGAAACCGCCATGGACTTCTTTCTTGAAAATCTGGAGCCAGGAATGATACTCACCTGCCGGGTAACCCGGCTGGAGCCCTACGGCGCCTTTTTGGACATCGGCTGCGGCATCATCGCAATTCTGCCCATTGAGCTGATGTCTGTCTCCCGCATCAACCACCCCAGTGCACGACTGCGGGAGGGGCAGAAGATTCTGGCGGCAGTTCGGTCCTTTGACCGGGAACACCGCAGAATCACCATGACCATGCGGGAGCTGCTGGGCACCTGGCTGGAAAACGCCAGCCGTTTTGCCCCAGGGGAGACAGTGCGGGGTGTCGTCCGCGGCGTGAAGGAGTACGGCAGCTTCATTGAACTGACCCCCAATCTCTCCGGTCTGGCCGACAGCCGGGAGGACCTGTCCCCCGGAGACGGGGTGTCGGTCTTCATCAAGAGCATCCGGCCGGAGCGGATGAAAATCAAGCTCCAAGTCATTGAAAAGGTACCGCCCTTGGAGAAACCGGAGCCTCTGCGGTATCAGATCACCGATGGGCAGATCGGGCGATGGACCTATTCTCCGCCGGGTTACGAAAAAACGCCGGTGGAAACGGTATTCACAGCTCCCGCCCCTTAAGCTTCTCCCAGTACGCCTTGGCGGTTTGCTCCGTCTTGTTGTCCCCAAACTCGTAGTAGCGGACGCCCTTTAAGGCATCGGGCAGGTACTGCTGATCCACCCAGTGGCCGGAGAAATTGTGGGGATACAGGTAGTGCTGCTGATTATCGAAGCCGGTAGTGTCAGCGTGGACGTTCTGGAGCTGCCGGGGCACGTCTCCGGTGCGGCCCGCCTTCACGTCTGCCCTGGCCCTGCCGATTCCCTCAATCACGCTGTTGGACTTGGGCGCCGTGGCCAGCAGGACGGCGGCCTGGGCCAGGGGCAGCTGGGCCTCGGGAAGTCCCAGCTGCATGGCCGTATCTACACAGGCCTTGACAATGGCAATAGCCTGGGGATACGCCATACCCACATCCTCACTGGCGGAGCACAGCAGACGGCGGCAGGGCGTCACCAGGTCCCCGGCCTCCAGAAAACGGGCCAGATAGTGGAGGGCGGCGTCCGGGTCGCTGCCCCGCAGGGATTTCATCAGCGCGGAGGCAATGTCGTACATGGCGTCGCCTCCCTTGTCATAGCGCATGGCGCTGCGCTGAGAGACCTGGGCCGCATCGTCCAGGGTCAGACAGAGCTCACCGCTCTTTGGCACCGCCGCCTGACAGAGAAGCTCCACGGCGTTGACGGCCTTGCGCACATCGCCGCCGCAGGCAGTGGCAACATGGAGGGGGACCCCCTCCTCCCAGGTCAGGGGCAGGGGGCTCCGCCCTCTTTCGATCTCCAGCGCCCGCAGGACAGCGGGCTCCGCCTCTGCCGGAGAGACGGACTTGAATTCAAACACCGTGCTGCGGCTGAGCAATGCGCTATACACATAGAAATAGGGGTTCTCTGTGGTGGAGGCAATCAGGGTCAGCTTGCCGTTTTCCATGAACTCCAGCAGACTTTGCTGCTGCTTTTTATTAAAGTACTGAATCTCATCCAGGTACAGCAGCACACCGCCGGGGGCCAGCAGGGTCCCCACGTCGCCGATGATGTCCTTGATATCCTGCAAGGAGGCTGTGGTGGCGTTGAGGCGGTACAGGGTCTTCTGTGTCCGCTCTGCGATGATATTGGCAATGGTGGTCTTTCCGGTGCCGGAGGGGCCGTAAAAGACCATATTGGCATCGGTTCCGCTCTCGATCAGGCGGCGTAGCACCGCGCCGGGGGCCAGAATGTGGCGCTGTCCCACCACCTGGTCCAGTGTCTGGGGGCGGATCTCGTCCGCCAGGGGACGCTGCATAGGACCCCCTCCCTCCTTCTAATGTTTTTGATACGCTTCTAAAAAGCAGAGCAGCAGACCGATACACATGACTGCCGTTGAAATCATAAATGGCAGCAATGTATCCGCGCCAAGGAACGAACCCATCAATCCGCCAATTCCGTTGTAGATACACGGATTCATAAGGGTATAAAAGAAGCAAAAGGCCGAATATATCAGCCCTACAACGGTCAGCAGAACCCCGCAAACCATCTTTTTGTTCATAAATATCCTCCTCGATATTCTGAGATAAAAGAATTATACCATAATCTACCGAGAGATTCCACCCTTTTTCACTAGAGACTGTTTTAAAACCTGCAAAATGCTGGATTGAGGCAGATTTTTACGCCTGGCAAAGGCGATTTGACGCAGGAATCCTGACGGATTTTAACTCAAATCAACGCAGTCCTGACGAGAAGGAATGCCCTGAGGCGGCGTTCTGACGGTCTTAAAACAGACTACAGAAATACTACCCGGAGAAAAAATTCAAAAATCCCCTCGCCAGCTGTCGGATTTTGTGGTATCCTGTCACCAAGAGGTGAAAAACATGAAATCCAAAGCCGCGATCAAACGCATCATTGAAACGCTGAAAGGCATCTATCCGGACGCCCTTTGTTCCCTGCAATACGAAAAAGATTACGAGCTGCTCTTCGCTGTGCGGCTCTCCGCCCAGTGCACCGATGCCCGGGTAAATCAAGTAACACCGGCGCTGTACGCCCGTTTCCCCACCCTGGAGAGCTTCGCAGAGGCGGACCCGGCGGAAGTGGGCGAGTACATCCACTCCTGCGGGTTCTTCAACGGCAAGGCCCGGGACATCGTTGGCTGCGCCCAGCGGCTGATCAATGACTTCGGCGGCAAAGTCCCCGGCACTATGGAGGAACTGGTCAGCCTCCCTGGTGTGGGCCGCAAAACCGCCAACCTCATCCTGGGGGATATCTTCGGCCAGGAGGGCTACGTCTGCGACACGCACTGCATCCGCATTACCGGACGGCTGGGAATCACCGACGGCTCCAAGGACCCCCTCCAGGTGGAAAAGCAGCTGCGGCTGGTCATTCCGCCCGAGGAGTCCAATAACTTTTGCCACCGGATGGTACTCTTTGGCCGGGATACCTGCACCGCCAGGTCTCCCCACTGCGAGGGCTGCCCGCTGGCAAAGGACTGTGACACGGCAAAATCTCCCAGATAAGTCCTCTTAAAACGTGCCTGTGGAAATCCACAGGCACGTTTTCGCGCCCGCTCTCATATACTGGATAAAAACCACCATTTGGAGGATGCGCTATGGATGACAAAACCACCCGGCTGGTAGAACAGCTGAAACGCAACCCCGCCATGCTGCGGGCATTGATGCAGTCCCAGGACGGGCAGACCCTGATGCAGATGCTGACTCAGGGAGATCAGGGCGCCGCCCTGCAGCGGGCGGTCCAGTCCGCCGCCAGAGGACGGCCTGAGGAAATGGTCAAAATGGTCAACCAGGTCATGCAGAGCCCCGGCGGGGCCGACCTGGTGGAGCGAATCAACAAGGCAGTTCAGAAATAAAAGGGTAAAGGGGTTGAGGATATGGCGGAATTTGACGACAAGCTGAACAGTATTCTGTCCAATCCGGATGCCATGTCCCAAATCATGCAGCTGGCGCAGTCCCTCTCCGGGCCCGGGCCGGGACAGGAGCCGCCGCCTGCTCCCCCGCCTTCACCGCCGCAGCCATCATCACCGCCCCCACCACCGGGCGGCGGAGATCTCTTCTCCTCTCTCTCCTCCTTGGCCGGGGGAATGGACCCCAAGCTGCTCACCCGGCTCCTGCCCCTGATCCAGGAGCTGGGCGGCCAGCGGGACAGCAACGCCCGAGCGCTGCTCTACGCCCTGCGGCCCTATCTGAAGGAGGAGAAACAGAACAAGGTGGAGCGCGCGCTCCAGCTGGCCCGGCTGTTCCACCTGGGAAAGAAGTTTCTGTCCGGATGGGAGGGGTAAGGGATGTATAACCGCTATATCCGCAACGACAACGGCACCTATACCCGGATGCCGGAGGAGGAATCCCACACCCCACCCCTCCATCCGGGGCCTCCGCCGTCTGACAGCTCCCCGCCTCCGCCCCATCCGGGGCCTCCGCCGTCTGACAGCCCCCCGCCCCCGCCTCCGCCGAGGCAGGACCGGCCTCAGCAGTCAGGCCCGGGAAGGCCTCCGCCGCCCCCGGGACCCGACGGTCTGACAGGTTTCCTCCGCCATATTCTGGATCAGCTGCACCTGAACAATGTGGACACCGGGGACCTGCTGCTGCTGGGCCTCCTGTTCTTCCTCTCCCGGGAGGAAGCGGATGAGGAACTGCTTGTGGCACTGGGGCTGCTTCTGATCTTATAGCTGGAAATCTTGAAAAGCATTGGAGAAGTCCACCGGAGGTCTGAAAACAACCGGTTGATTTGATTTCACCGGCGATATAAAGCCAGTCGGAGCCCAAAGGCTCCGACTGGCTTTTATTCCTCTTCCAAAAGTACCGTGCCGTCCGGCAGAGTGAAGTCCGCCGCGGTGGGAAGGTCCTGGTCAAGCGCCAGAGCCGCCATACGGTAGACCGGCTCTCCGTCCAGCAGCCGCTCCGAGACTGTCAACAGCCCGGTATCCACACTGACCCAGTACCGCAGAACATACCCAGCCGGGTCCGCCGCCGTCTCCACATAGATGCAATTGACGCCGGAGATGGTCCGGTAGTCCGCCGAAACGATGGCCTCAACCGGCAGTTCCAAAATCTCTTCATACGTGGGAATCATCTGCTCGTCATCGGCAGAGATCCCCCCTGCCGGGGCAGTATAGACCTCCGTCTCGCTGTCATACCAGATGTAGGTGGTCTCTCCGTCAGTGAGGGCATGTCGCACCCGGCCGCTGGCCAAAGTCCGGTCTGTCCGGGTCCAGCCACCGCTGACTGCCGCAGCTATCTCATAGGTGCCGCTGCCGCCTGTCCAAAGCTGCTCTACCGTCACCGTCCGGCGGTATTCCTGGGGCCGGGAGAGGGTCGCAATGGCTGTCTGAACCGTCTCCGGCATCACCTCCACTACCGTCAGCGCATCTCCGGACACAGCAGTCTGTCCCGGCGTCTGCTCACTGGAAGGCAGGGTAATACGGGAGGAACGCTGCAGCGTACCGCTGAGCATCACCACGACAACCAGAACAGTAACAGCTAGAAAGGCCACCGTAACCTGGCTCCGCCACCGCTTGTCCATACCTTCCCTCCTCGCATCTGCCCTCAGGCCTGATAATCCTCCGGGCGCTCCTTTCGCAGTCCGCAGCGCCACTCAATGGCATCGGCAATCCGGCGGCAGGCATGGCCGTCGCCATAGGGGTTAACAGCGTGGGCCATCCGCTCATAAGCCGCCCTGTCACAGATCAGACGCTCCGCCATAGTGACGATATCGTCCTGCACCACACCGCATAATTTCACGGTCCCGGCGGCCACGGCCTCCGGCCGCTCCGTCTCCCGGCGCATTACCAGGACAGGTTTACCCAGAGCAGGAGCCTCCTCCTGGAGCCCACCGGAATCTGTCAGCACCAGATAGCACCGGGCCATCAGATTGTGCATCTCATCGGCAGGCAGGGGATCAATCAGGTGGACCCGGGGCGCGCCCCGGAGGTACTTATCCACCGACTCCCGGACCACCGGACTCAGGTGAACGGGATACACCAGCTCCACATCCGGGCGCTGCTCTGCAATCTGCCGCAGGGCCAGCATAATGTTCCTCATCGGCTCGCCGTAGTTCTCCCGCCGGTGACAGGTGACAAGGACCACCTTCTTCTCATAGGGAAGCGTGTTCAGCTCTTCAGTAGAAAACCGGTAGTCCTCTTTTACTGTGGTTTTCAACGCGTCGATCACCGTGTTGCCAGTGATGAAGAGATTTTCCGTATGCCCCTCCCGGACCAGATTCTCCCGGTTGCCGGCAGTGGGGCAAAAGTACATATCCGCAATGCCGGAGACCAGCAGTCGGTTCATCTCCTCCGGAAAGGGCGAATACTTGTCATACGTCCGCAGTCCTGCCTCTACATGGCCCACAGGGATCTGGTGGTAAAAGGCGGACAGGGCTCCGGCAAAGGTAGTGGAGGTATCTCCATGGACCAGCACCACGTCCGGTCTCAGCGCCTCCAGAGCCTCGTCCATACCGGTGAGGCACTTGCTGGTGATGGTAGACAATGTCTGTCGGGGCGTCATAATGTCCAGATCCCAGTCCGGCTTCAGGTCAAAGACATCCAGCACGCTGTCCAGCATCTGCCGGTGCTGGGCCGTGACACAGCAGAGGCTCTCAATTTGGGGACGGGACGCCAGCTCCTTCACCAGAGGACACATCTTGATGGCCTCCGGCCGGGTGCCGAACACACTCATAATACGCAGCTTGTCCATTTTTTAAGAATCCTCGTCTTTCTTCTCTTCCTCGTGATGTCCGTGGTCCTTCAGCTCTCCCAGCTCCTCCCGGATCTCCTCGCGAAGCTCCTTGGGAAACACCACCCGGGCGGCCACCGCCCCCACAATGCACAAAGCGGCAAACAGCAGCATGGCCTTTTGCTCTCCTCCGGTAGTCAGCACCACGGCGGAGAGGCCCAGAATAGCGGAAATCACATACAGTGTCGCCACCGCCTGCTTCTGGCTCAGGCCCATGTCAATGAGCCGGTGGTGAATATGGCCCCGGTCTGCGTGCATAGGGCTCTGCCCATGGGCAATCCGGCGGATGAAGGCAAAGGCTGTGTCAAAGATGGGAAGCCCTAAGATCAAAAAGGGCACCGCAAAAGAAATTACAGCATAAAACTTGAACAAACCCTGGATGGACATGGTGGCCAGAATATAGCCCAGAAAGGTTGCTCCGGTGTCCCCCATGAACATCTTGGCAGGGTTCAGGTTATAGGGCATAAAGCCCACACAGGCTCCCACCAGGGCCGCCATGACAATGGCCACCTGGATCTCTGAGGCCATCAGAGCAATCACCAGTACCGTAGTGGCAGAGATGGCGGACACGCCGTCCGCCAGGCCATCCAGACCGTCGATGAGGTTTACGGCATTGGTAATGGCCACGATCCAAAGCACGGTGAAAGGTATGGACAGCCACCCAAGAACCCAGTAAAGGTTGTCAGAGAAAATGTTGGGGTTGGAGAAGGC
>NZ_CAJULS010000108.1 GCF_910587525.1 uncultured Oscillibacter sp.
TGGACTCGGCGTCCTGGATGTTCTCCGCCATGACGCTCAGGTTGTTGGCGGTGTGGTCCAGACGGTTCTGGGTGGCGCCCAGAGTGCCGCGGACAGAGGAGACCTGGTTGATGGCGTCCTTGATCTTCTGGATGGCGGCGGAGGCGGTCTCCGATGTATTGATTTTCAAGCCCTCCAGACCCAGAGCCTTGGCGTGCATATCGCCTACCTCGACCTTCAGCTGGTTGTAGCTGTCGGAGGTGTCGCCGATCTGGAGGATCATGGCCTTGCCGGCCTCGCCGGCCTTGGCCGCGGCCTTACCGGTAACAATGCCGAAGGTCTCCTTGATGACGCTCTCCTTGGTCAGATCAAACGCGCCGTCAGCCAGCTTGCCGTCGGTGCCCGTCTTCTGTTCGGTGTAGCTCTTGCCCTGCGCGTCGACCTTCTCAACAAAGGTAACCGTACCGGGAGTGGGACCCTGGCCCACGGTCCACACCTCGTTTGTGTCGGCTTTGACGGTCAGACGGTCAATCGCCGTCTGCAAATCCCTGGACAGATCCAGGTCGCCCACATAGATATGGTCGGCGGAATTCGCGTTGGCCTTGTCGGTGGTGACGGTGTACTCCTTGTTGCCGATCTTGATGATGGTGCCGTCGGCAAACTCCTTGCCGGTCAGAGTGACCACGCCGCTGGCAATCCGGCTGGCGCCGGCGTCCACGCCCTGTGTGGTAACGGTGGTCTTCATGTTGTAGTCGCCGCTTACGGGGTCAGGGCCAGCGGCCACAGTATTGGCGGGAGTGATGGCGATGCCGCCGGTGACTGCCGCCGCACCAGTGCCATTCTTGGAGGCTTCAAGGGTGAGTTTGGCGCCATTAGCGGTTACACTGTAGTACGTATCGTTTGCGGGGGTGGCGCCGTCATCAAAGCCGTCCTTGAACTTATTCGCCAGAGCTGCTGCCAGTTTTCCAGCCAGAGCATCATTAACATCAGTGTCAACATCGGCATCAAAGGTCACCGTAACAGTCTGACCGCCAATGGTCACATTATAATCGCCGGCAGTCAGCTTGGTAAGACCGGAAATTGTAAGCTCATAGGTCTGCGATGCGGCAGCCGCACCGGCCGTACCTTCTGCAAAAGTGCCGGCAATGGTGCCGGTAACAGTGGGGTTCTTGGCAGCGGTGCCCGCACCAGTCACCTTGACTTCCATATCGCCAACGATATGCTTGCTGGTCTTGGAGTCCTGCTCAAAGACCAGGGTGGTGCCGTCAGCGCCGGCGGAAATGGAGAAGGTCTCGCCGTCAATAACAATCTTGCCCGCGGCAGCGCCAGCTTCAATATTTCCGCCGAATTCCAGTTTATCAGTGTCCGCCTCGTCGCTGTTCCCCACAAGATAGTCCACGATG
The DNA here is from genome assembly GCF_910587525.1 of uncultured Oscillibacter sp. GTDB lineage: Bacteria > Bacillota > Clostridia > Oscillospirales > Oscillospiraceae > Oscillibacter. Next base: position 1,383 of record NZ_CAJULS010000108.1, read on the forward strand.
TCCTTCGCGGTCATCTCCGTGCCGGCAGCACCGTTCGCGCCGCCCTTGATGGTGATATAGTTGTCATCACCGCCGATGGAAATCTTGATACCCTCACCGGCGTTATTGGCAAACTTCACCTCGTGCAGAGCCACGCCGAACTTGGTCTTGGCGGCGGCAGTACTGTCGGAGTGCTCAACAGTGTCGGTGCCCAGAGCGGTGCCCTTCGTGGAAGTGACCAGAGAGGCCACCGTGCCGGCACTGGCATCGGTCTTGCCAACCTCAGTGGCATTGGGATCCAGAGAGCCGTCCAGCAGCTTAATGCCGTTAAAGTTGGAGCTGTCGGCGATACGGTTGATTTCGGAGAGGAGCTGGTCAACCTCCTTCTGCAGGTTGGCGCGGTCCACCTCGTCGTCATAGGTGCCGTTGGCGGACTGGGTGGCCAGGTAATCCATGCGGTTGAGCATGTCCTGGATCTCCTGCATGGCACCCTCGGCGGTCTTGACGAGGCTGATGCCGTCCTTGACGTTCTTCTGGGCGGCGTTCAGGCCGGTGATCTGAGCCCGCATCTTCTCGGAAATAGCAAGGCCCGCGGCGTCGTCGCCGGCGCGGTTGATCTTGTAGCCGGAAGACAGCTTCTCCAGGTTCTTGCTCAGCGCGGAGGTGTTGGTGTTATAGTTGCGGTAGGCGTTCATCGCCATAATATTGTGCTGGATACGCATAGTAATTGACTCCTTTCAGTCTTTTAATGTGCTCCGGAGCATCCTTTTACCAGAGCACAGTTCTCAATCGCGCCGTCCGCCCTGGGTATGTGGCCACGATGCCCGGGACTTTCAGCGCAGGGACTATATTTCAGCCGGCTCGTCAGCCGGTCGAAACCAAAATCAGTCACTCCCCGCCGCTCTCCGGCGGTTGGGGAAAAATGAGGTCCAGCTTCTCCCGCAGGACACGGACCTCCGGGGTGCCCTCCATTCCCTCCAGCATCCGGCGCAGGTCCGCCAGGGCCGCCCGCTTCTCGCCGTTCCATGGGAGCTGGCGCACGGGCCGGGCCGGTGGGGTGAACACGCAGGCGGGCCGCTCCCCGCCATTGCGCTCCAGCACCGCTCCCCGCAGAATGGGGACCTCTCTGGGCGCGTTGACGGTCAGGTGGACCCGGTCGCCCGTCAGGCGGTCCAGCTGGATCACGGTGCTGCCGCCCACGGTGAAATACTCGCCGGGCTTCATGGAAATGCAGAGCATAGAAATCTCCTTAAATCGTTCCTGCGGCCCGTCCTCCTGACGGCGCCGGTGTGACAAAGTCACAATATTATGCTGAGTGGACTTCTCTTTCGAGATTCAGGCTGCGTCCCCGAAGGGAGTCGCCCTCTCTTGTTCCCATTCCGCGGCCCCGGGGAGGGCTGGTTTCACAGGCAAAGGGCTTTGCCGGTCAAATCAGCGCTTCCCGCCGCTCCTGGGCCTTCATCGGCGTCCCGGCCGGCAGCCGCGGGGGGTATGAAACAGCGCTCAGAGCGCCAATCTCCTTCAATCCGAACTCCCGGAGGTTCCGGGCGGTGTTGACCTCCCGGGTGAGAACCACGCCGCAGGAGGGGCAGGTCCAGCTCCGCTCACGGGCGGACAGCTGTTCATTGACGCGCCCGCAGGCGTGGCAGGTCTTTGCCGCGGGGGCGTATTGATCCACCACGATATAGGCCTTCCCCTGCCGCTCCAGCTTGTATTTCAGGCAGTCCCGGAACATCCCGAAGCCGGCGTCCATCACGCCCGCCCCCTTCAGCCTCCGAGACAGCTCCACCAGATCGGTGTCCCGCACGCACACGGCGTCCCAGGCGTTGGCTATCCGCCGGGATTCCTTGTGGATGAAGTCCTTCCTCTGGTTGGCAACGCGCTCATGCTGGATCCGGATTTTCCGCAGCTGGTTTTCATAGTTCCTGGAGCCGGGCTCCATGCGGGAGAGCCCGCTCTGCAGCCGGGCCAGCTTCTCCCGGGACTTTGCCAGATCCGGCAGGACAGGGCTGACACCCCGGCTGTCCACATAGAACCGGGCCGGGGAGTAGTTCAGGCCCAAGGTCCGCTCCGGGAGAGGCGGGACCGCCTCCCGCTCCGGCGCCTCATAGCCGAAGACAATGGCGCAGAGGTATTTCCCGGTCCTGGACTTCGTCACCGTTACGGATTTCAGCTGCCACCAGTGCAGGGGCCTGCGGTGGACCGCCGCCGGGATCAGGCCCAGCTTCGGCATCTCAATGCCGCTCTTCAAAAGGCGGATAGAGGGCCCGGTACGGTACCGACGGCAGTAGACGGTGAAGGTATCCCGCCGGTCCTTCTTGGCCTTGAACCGCGGGTACTGAAAGGCCCCGGGGTTCCGGAAGAAGTTCAAAAAGGCCTGCCGCAGGTTCTGGTGGACACAGCACAGCGGCTGGCTGTCCACCCCCCGCAGGAAGGGGGCCTCTTTTTTGTAGTGCGCCGGTGTGGGAATGTACTGCAGATCCGAGGCGGCGTAAAACTCCTCCACGTCCGCCAGCATCCGGTTCCAGAGCCAGCGGCAGCAGCCAAAGGTCTTTTCCATCAGCGCGGCCTGTTCCGCGGTGGGATGGAGCCGGAGCTTGATGGTGGTATACTCTTTCATCCCGCGCCTCCATCCGTTGAATTTACAATGGTGTGCTTTTACAAACCGGATACAGCGGGGAAAAATTTTTTCAAAAAGCTCTTAATTTTCAAAGCGGGCCGCCGAGTATAAAAGTGTAGGCAGTTAAAAACCGCCGGTTTGTAAAAGTGCACTTTTACAAACCGGCGGTTTTTTTAATGATTCAATGTTCGTTCTCCAGCCGGACAGCCTTGGCGTAAAACGTCCCCACCGGCATGGAGCAGGCGTTCGCCGCCTCTTTCAGCGTGATCCGCTTGCTCCTCCACTCCATATGGATCTGGCAGAAATTCTCCGGCAGCGGCACCGGCGGCCTGCCGAACCGCACCCCCCTGGCCTTCGCCGCCGCAATGCCCTCCGCCTGCCGCTGGCGGATGTTCGTCCGCTCATTTTCCGCCACGAAGGACAGCACCTGCAAAACGATGTCGCTGAGGAAGGTTCCCATCAGGTCCTTGCCCCGGCGGGTATCCAGCAGCGGCATATCCAAAACGGCGATATCCACCCGCTTCTCCCGGGTGAGAATCCTCCACTGCTCCAGAATCTCCTCGTAATTGCGGCCCAGCCGGTCAATGCTCTTGACATAGATCAGATCCTCCGGCTTCAGTTTTTTTACCATCCTCTGATACTGCGGCCGCCGGAAGTCTTTCCCTGACTGCTTGTCCATAAATATGTTCTTCTCTGCCACCGCCAGCTCCCGCATGGCGATGAGCTGCCGGTCTTCGTTCTGGTCCTTCGTGCTGACCCGGATGTATCCGTAAGTTGATGCCGTGATGGTCTCCACCTCCTGTTGAGGCACGGTCTGAAATGACTGCTTCCCTCAATATAGTTACTATTGAACATAAGGGAGACGGCACAATAAGCCAATATTTTTTTCGCACTTTGTGAAAAATGCAGCAAAACAGCCCCTTGACTTTCGCGGCGAACGTTATATGATGGTAAATGTTGGCCCGCCGGCCGCTGGACTGGTCTTAAAAAATTTTTATCCAGGCGTCCCCAAACAGCGCTCTTTCGACATATATATTATGGATGTCTGAAAATAGAAAAACGGCATTCCCCCGGCCCGGCGGGAGGTGGTGTGGTAATGGAAGACTGCAAGCCCTGGGAAACCACGGTGGAACAACTGTATAAGGAGATGTATCCGGCGCTCTATATCTACGCCCTGCGGGTCCTGGAAGAAGCCGCTCTGGCAGAGGAGTCCATTCAGGATACCTTTTGCATCGCCTGCGCCAAACGCGAGCAGTTTCTCTCCAGCACCGATCCCAAACGCTGGATTATGTGTACGCTGAAGTATGTGTGCCAGAATACGCTCCGCACCCAGGCAAAATGGAGAAAGCTTCTTTTATCCCTGGACGCTGGCGGACATCTGACCTCTAAAACACCGGAACTGATGAGTGTGGACGTCCTGTTCTGCGATCTGTCAGGTAGCGAGGATTTCCAGCTGCTCAAACGCATTGCTCTGGACCGCTGCACCGTGCTGGAGATGGCGGAGGAGCTTGGGATCTCCGTGGAGAGCTGCAAAAAACGGGTGCAGCGGGCCCGGAAACGCCTGCAGGAAAAGCTGGAGGTATGCATTTGATAAGGAACATCTATCTGAAAGGGGGCATGGGATGACAAAGTCCAAAAAAGCTCAGCTAAAGCGCCTGCGGGCCCTTGAGCGGACCAGTTCCGCCGACTTGGAGGCACTGCTGCTTCTGGATTTTCACTCCCAGGAGACCAGCGATACAGAAATAGACGAGATCCTCCGCGCCGCAGAAATTCTGGCGGAGCGGGGACCCCCGCAGGACAACACCCGGGTGGACCGGGCCTGGGAGACTTTTGTGGAGAAATATCTCCCTTTTGCTGATGACAGCTCCCTTCATGAAAGCGCCGAGGCGCCCAGCGCCTCGGCCGTGGCTGTACAGCCACGGCCCGCCCTGTCTCCCCCCCTCCGGCGGCGGATGCCCCGATACCCCATATGCTGCCGGATCGCCCGGACAGCGGCATGCCTTGCACTGTGCCTGCTCCTCACCGGCAGCCTGCTGCTGATTTTCAGTCCCCAGACCCGGTTGGCCCTCTCCGGGTGGATCCGGGAGCTCTGCGAGCCCATTTTGAGTACCATTACGCGGCCCTGAGCCAGCAGGCTGCCCAGGAGACGCCGCCAGGATCTCTATTGGAGCTCCGGTCCTCTGGTGAAAATGGCGGAAAACGTGACCACAGGGACCCGGGGTCTGTTTGAGAACCGGCACCCATGGAATATATCAAACAAAACTTCGGAAAGGAGCTGTTCGGGTGGAACAGAAAAAAAGACGGGAAAATGTAGTGGCAGGTGTAGTCGGCGCCTTTTTGGGCTCTTTAATTGGCGTCGCCTGCACAGTCATCATCGGACAAATGGGATATGTGGCCTCCATATCCGGTCTCGTCATGGCGGTCTGTGCCCTGAAGGGTTACGAGACGCTTGGCGGTGTACTGAGCAAAAAAGGCGCGGCAGTCTCCTCCGTCCTAATCCTGCTGATGACGTTCTTTGCCCACAGGCTCACCTGGGCCATCGCCGTCGCCTCGGAGCTGGACTGGGGGATTCTGGAGGCATACCGGTCCATCTCCTTCCTGCTGGAACGGGGGATGCTGGAGAGCACCGCCTACTGGGGCGACCTGGCCATGCTGTACCTCTTCACCCTGCTGGGCGCGGTGCCCACCATCCTTGGCGGACTGCGGAACAGCGGCACGCCGGAGCTTCCCCCGCCCCCCGCTTCTCCGGAGGCAGCAGCGGCGGCGGGTGAGGCGGATTTCTACCCGGCGGGCAAGGGGTGGCTGCGGCCCCTGCGGTTCAGCCTTCTCTTCGCCCTGCTGCCGGGACTTTTGACGGGTGTGGCGCTGCTGGTAACCGCTGTGAAACGAGACGCCCCTATTCCCCTGAGCATGGCCGCCCTCTTCGCCATTCTCAGCTCTTTCGTAACCATGCTCTTTGCCCTGCCCATAAGCCGGATCAATCAGGCGGAGGCCTTCCTTTTTGTCCGGGCGGCGGGTCACCTCTGGCAGGTGAATCTCAACGCGCTCAACGCCATGGATACTTACCGCTTCACGGAGAAGGCCGTCCGCCTGCGGGCCATCCCATGGGACCGCCTGTCTCCGGCGGAGCAGGAGCGGGCCAAGGCTTCCGTCCTGCGGGCCATCTCCCTGCTGACCAGCGGTCAGGTGCTGCCGGGCAGCTCTTTGAGCCTTGTGGTGCTACCCCTAACGAACTTCGAGCTTGTAAAGGAGGACCGGTGGAGCTGGCAGGGTCTGTACTCCCTGCAAAACGGGCGGCAGAAGAAGATCCGCATTGCCAAGGCCTACCCGAATTTCGCGCCGGTCTATGGCCTGGAGCCTCCCCAGGAGCCGGTCTCCCACCAATGGGGGCTGTGTGCCTTGGCGCTGGTCCTGGCGCTAATCCTGGGGGCTGCCGGCTATGGTCTGGGGGCCCTGCTGGACGGCTCACTTCCCGGCGGCACAGCCTCCCCCGGCCAAACGTCCGCCGGTCAGGCAGGCTCCTCCATCACAGCTCGGACGCCGAAGGACGCCGTCCACCGCTATGAGACGGACGGCGTGTACTATCTGGTGGACAGCGCGTTCCAGGCCACCGGCATCAATGAATTCCACGACTCCGTCACCAACGCGGACTTCACACTGACCGTCCGGACAGGCATGGATGAGGAGACCGCCGTTGACACGCTGCTCCAGCCCATCAGCGACTACCGCACCTCGTCTCAATACGACTACTTCCAGTTCGCCCACGCCGGATCGGAGGAGACCCTGGTGCCCCTGGCGGCGGCGGACGGCACGGAGTATCGGTATGAGATCCTCACACTGTACCTGAAAGACGGAAAGGCGATCCACGTGGGCGCGGCCCTGGCGGAGGACGGTCTGCTGGTGACGGTAGAGGCCTATCAGAAGAGCGGCGGAAGCGGCAAAAAGAGCGATGATGTCCGGGGGACCATCCTCTTCATGCTGGAAAATCTCCAGCGGACCGGGACGGCCCAGGTGGAGATCACGGAAGAAAACTACCAGTCCCTGTTCCATCTGGCGGAGGAGCTGGACTATCAATACACCGCCGCGGGGTACATCAAAGCCCCCTACGATATGTTCGCCTGCGATGCCTTTGTGGATGCCCACGTCCCATACAGCGACTCCCCTGTCTTTCT
>NZ_CAJULS010000109.1 GCF_910587525.1 uncultured Oscillibacter sp.
GCGACGCCATCAACACCGCCATGCGGGAGCTGTTCCTCCAGATCGTCTACGGCCGTACCCAGACCGCTTTCTCCGAGGGCGGACTGCCCGTCGGTGCCTCCCTGGAGGACTTGGGCAAGGGCCTGCGGAGCCAGGTGGGTACCATGTTTGGCACCAAGGCCAAGGGCCCCCGCTACCTGGAGATGGCCGAGGGCTACGTCACCCGCATTGCCCTGAACAAGGACGACGAGATCATCGGCTATGAGTTCGTGAACTTGGGCAAGATGATGGACGCCATCAAGAAGGGCACCGACGCAAACGAGGCCCTGGAGAAGGCCAAGGGCTGCTACGGCCAGTTCGACGGGGCCGCCAAGTATATCGACCCCCGTCACGAATAATTAGAAGGAGGAATTGAGAAATGGCTCTGTTTGAAAGCTACGAGAGAAGAATCGACAAGATCAATTCCGTCCTGTCTCAGTACGGAATCAAGAGCGTGGAGGAGTGCCGGGACATCTGCAAGGCCGCCGGCTTCGACCCCTACGAGATTGTCAAGGGCATCCAGCCCATCTGCTTTGAAAACGCCTGCTGGGCCTACTGCGTGGGCGCGGCCATCGCGCTGAAAAAGAACGTGGGCACCGCCGCCGAGGCCGCCGAGGCCATTGGCGAGGGCCTCCAGGCCTTCTGCATCCCCGGCTCCGTGGCCGATGACCGCAAGGTGGGCCTGGGCCACGGCAACCTTGGCGCCATGCTGCTGCGGGACGAGACGAAGTGCTTCGCCTTCCTGGCGGGCCACGAGTCCTTCGCCGCCGCCGAGGGCGCCATCGGCATCGTCAAGAACGCCAACAAGGCCCGCAAGGAGCCCCTGCGGGTCATCCTCAACGGCCTGGGCAAGGACGCCGCCCAGATCATCAGCCGCATCAACGGCTTCACCTACGTCCAGACCCAGTTTGATTACGGCACCGGCGAGGTGAAGGTGGTCAAGGAGACCCGGTACAGCGAGGGCGAGCGGGCCAACGTCCGCTGCTACGGCGCCGACGATGTGCGCGAGGGCGTGGCCATCATGCACCTGGAGGGCGTGGATGTGTCTATCACCGGCAACTCCACCAACCCCACCCGTTTCCAGCACCCCGTGGCCGGCACCTATAAGAAGGAGTGCTACGAGCAGGGGAAGAAGTACTTCTCCGTGGCCTCCGGCGGCGGCACGGGCCGCACCCTGCACCCGGACAATATGGCCGCCGGTCCCGCTTCCTACGGCATGACCGACACCATGGGCCGGATGCACTCCGACGCCCAGTTCGCCGGCTCCAGCTCCGTCCCCGCTCATGTGGAGATGATGGGCTTCCTGGGAATGGGCAACAACCCCATGGTGGGCGCCACCGTCGCCGTGGCCGTTGCCGTGGCCGAGAGCAGGAAGTAAGATTCCGCATACAAAATCCCCCGGAGGAAGTCCTCCGGGGGATTTCTTGAGTTTAGAGGAGTTTTTTCAGGCCGCCCAGCACGTCGCCGATGTCACCGGCGGTCAGCTTGGCCTTGATGCCCGTCACCAGGGGCTGGAGCTTCTCATCCGGCAGGTCCACACCAAGCAGGCTCTCTACGGTCTTGATGGGGTCGGTCTGGAAGCGCTTGAGCAGGGCGGGGTCCTTCTGGATTTTCTCCACCAGCTCCTCAATCTTGGCCTTCACGTCAAAATTCATGTCCATGATACCAATTCCTCTTTCTCTCGTTTTGCCGGGCCGGAGCGCCCGCGGCCATCCCATCATAGAGGATTTCGGAGTGGTTGTCAAGACGGAGACCGGGGCACGGCTTCCTCACAGCTCAATCTTCCCGTGTTTTTCCTCGTACTGCTCAATGGCGTCTCGGATGAGGATCAATATCTGGCTGTTGGCGGAACGTCCTTCGTAGTCGGCAAGAATGTGGAGTTTATGCAGCATCGCTTCATCAATGCGGATGGACAGCCCTTTAATCGCCATGTCAAGACCTCAGATTCATTATAGATTGGTTTCATTTTATATCCATTTTTACCATTTTTGTCGAATATGGATATAAAATGAAACTAAAATATAATCAGGGGGAGAGCTTATGGCAAAATACAGGCTGGGCCCGAAAGACATTCTGGAGAAAAAACTCAGCAGGGAGAACCCGCGGCTCAATTACAACCGCCTGTACGCCGCGGCGGTCCTGGCCGCCTTCGACGCACAGGAATCCCTGGAGGAGCTGAATATCGGAGAGGCGAGGAGAATTTTAAGAGCTGTCTGCCAGACGGCGGAACAGCTCCACCTCCTTCCGCCGGAGGGATGAAGAAGCGAGGCTGAACACAGCCTCGCTTTTCTCTGCCTCAGATGGGCAGGTCCGAAAGATACCGCCGGACCACGTCAAAGGCGTGGTTGGCCGCCAGGCCCTGGATACGGTCCCGCCGCCGGCGGCCCATATCCAGACTGCGGCAGTAAGCTCCATTCGGTGCAGCCAGGCCGATGTACACGACGCCCACAGGCACGCCCCGCTCGTCCGGGTCCGGCCCCGCCGCCCCGGTGACGGACACGCCGATATCTGCCCCGGTGATGCGCCGGACGCCCTCCGCCATAGCCCGGGCGCACTGCTCTGACACCGGGCCGTATGTATCCAGAATCTCTTGGGGGACCTGGAGTACGTCTCCCTTGACGCTGGTCCAGTAGCTCACCACGCCTCCGCGGTATACCGCGGAGGCCCCGGGGATGGCGGTGAGTTTCCCGGCTGCCAGTCCACCGGTGCAGCTCTCGGCGGTAGCCAGGGTCAGCCCTTTGTCTTTCAGCAGCCCCAGGCACGCCTCCGCAAGGCCGGACACGTCCACACCGTAGACAATGTCCCCCAGGATATCCCGGACCATCTCCTCCACGGGGGCCAGCATGGCCAGGGCCTCCTCCTCTGCGGCGGCCTTGGCAGTGGCCCGGAGACGGACCTCAAAGGGTTTGGCGTAGGTGGCCAGAGTGGGATTGGTCATGCGGGTCATCTTGTCCCGCAGCAGCTCCTCCACAGAGCTCTCCCCCAGGCCGAAGGTCATGATGTCCCGGGAGACGATAACTTCATGGGACAGCTTTCGCAGGTAGGGCTCCGCATGGCGGCGGAGCATGGTGGACATCTCATGGGGCGGGCCCGGGAGCATAAGAACATGGACGCCGCCGCTCTCAAAGGCACAGCCGGGGGCAGTGCCCACAGGGTTGTCGAAGATGACGCCGTTCTCCGGCAGCTCCGCCTGCTGGGCGTTGTTCTCCGGCATGGGGAGATGGAGCGAGGTCTCGTAGAAGACCCGGATGTCCTCCAGAATCTCCGGGTGGAGCACCAATCTTTGGCCGAAGGTCTCGCAGATGGTCTGCTTGGTCAGATCGTCGTAGGTGGGCCCCAGGCCGCCGGTAGTGATAATGATGTCCGCCCTGCGGCGGGCAATGTCCAGGGCCTCTTTCAGACGCTCCGGGTTATCGCCCACCACGGTGTGCCAGAAAACGTTGATGCCCAGTGCAGAGAGGCTCTGGGAGATGGTCTGGGCGTTGGTGTTTACGATGTTGCCAAGGAGAAGCTCTGTGCCGACGGCGAGAATTTCAGCTGTATGAGACATGGTATGGACCTTCCTTTCCAAGGGAATGGGGGGCCGCCCTACGGGGACGGGACGGGGGACGGCTGCGGGCCGGGAACGGGGAGTTTTCCGCCGCGGGCGGGGACGGGGGGTGCACGGCTTCGCCGTGCGGGATGCACCAGCCAGCATCATGGCTGTATCCCTCCCCGCCCGTCAGGGCGAGAAAAACTCTCAGGGTTTCACCCTGATCCAGCTCTCCCCCTCTAATGCCTTGGACACCAAGCCATCCACATCCAGGGCGGCCTCCGCCTTTCGGACCTCCTCCAAATTGGGCCGCGTGGCGGGGTGCCGGGGCGTAAACACCGTACAGCAGTCCTCGTAGGGGAGAATGGAGGTTTCATAGGTCCCGATCTCCCGGGCCATCCGGATGATATCCACCTTGTCCATGCCGATCAGGGGCCGCAGAACGGGCATGGAGGCTACGTCGTCCGTGGCGGCCAGGGCCATCATGGTCTGGCTGGCCACCTGGCCCAGCGACTCGCCGGTGATCAGTGCCTTGGCCCCGGCCCGCTTTGCCACGGCCTCCGCCAGACGCATCATGAAGCGGCGCATGATAAGGGTGAAATACTCCTCCGGGCACTTGCGGCGGATCTCCTCCTGAATCTCCGTGAAGGGCACGATATGAACCAGCATCCGGCCGCACCAGGCCGTCAGAAGCTGGGCCAGCTCCAGCACCTTGTCCTGGGCCTGCTGGGAGGTATAGGGCGGGGAGACAAAGTGGACCATCTCCAGTTCCACGCCCCGGCGGGCCATCATCCAGGAGGATACAGGGCTGTCCAGTCCGCCCGAGAGCAGGGAGACGGCGTGGCCTCCCATGCCCACCGGCAGGCCTCCTGCGCCGGGGACGGCGGGGGCGTGGACATAGGCGTGCTTCTCCCGAATCTCCACGTAGACCGTCAGCTCCGGGTTATGCACGTCCACTGCCACGTGGGGGAACAGCTCCGCCAGATCCCCGCCTACGGCCTGAGAGACCTGGATGGAGTTCATGGGGTAGTTCTTGTCCGCCCGTTTGCTCTCCACCTTGAAGCTCTTCGCCTGGGCGAAGGCCTCCTCAAGATAGGTTCTGGCGGTCTCCACTATGGCGGGGACGGTCTTCTCACAGGGCACCGCCCGGGCCACGCTCACCACACCGAATACCTGCCGGGCCGCCTGCCAGGCCGACTCCATGTCGCAGCTCCCGTTTACCGGCTCGGCGTAGATGGTGCTCTGGCGGACATAGACCTGGAAGCTGCCGCACTTTTTCAGCCGCCGCCGGACGTTGGTGACAAGCCGGTCCTCAAAGGAGCGCCGGTTCTGGCCCTTCAGGACCACCTCGCCCAGCTTCAGCAGAAGCATTTCGCTGTTGTTCATAGGGGATTCCTCCGTCTTTTGAAGTCCTGATTTTCTGCCTCGTATGATATCACGTTTTTCCCGGGAGAAAAAGCCCCTTTTTGAACAAATTCAAATCCTTGCAATTTCTGCCGGGGTTCTGTACAATAGAGACCGTATAGAGCAATTCCTAAAAATACTGAGAAAAGTTCAGCGGTCCGGGAAAGGCATAGCTGCGTTGCCGTCCTTGGCGGGCGTCAGCCCGCCCGCGTCCTCCGCCTTGCTCTGCATTCCCCGTCCCCGCTTCCTTTTTTCTCATGATTTTTGGGAACTGTTTTAATTGTGAAGAAGGAGGCCCCCTTATGAAAATCGTCGCCATCAACGGAAGCCCCCGCAAGAACGGCAACACCGCCCGGTGCCTGGAGGCCGTGGGCCGGGAGGTAACGGCCGCCGGTGTGGAGTTCCAGGTGTTCCAGCCCGGTCCCAACGTCCGGCCCTGCATGGCCTGCTACCACTGCCTGAATACCGGCAGTCTCCGCTGCGTCCGGGAGGATGACGGGGTGAACGACATCATTGCCGCCTGCATCGAGGCCGACGGCATCCTGCTGGCCTCCCCCGTGTACCACGGCGGTATCGCCGGGGGAATGAAATGTGTGCTGGACCGCCTGATGCTGGCGGCGGGCTGCGGGGACAACCAGCTTCGCCGCAAGGCGGGCGGGGCGCTGTGCACCCTGCGCCGCAGCGGCGGCATGGAGACCTACCAGCAGCTGCTGGGCACTATGGATGCTATGGAGATGGTCATCGTCACCTCAGACTACTGGGGCGCCGTTCACGGTGCGGACCCCGGCGAGGTTTTGGAAGATGAGGAAGGCATGGCGGTGGCCCGGAAGCTGGGAAGAAACATGGCCTGGATGGTGAAGGTCCTCCATGACACGGCGGTGCCCATTCCGGCGGACGTTTCCCGGCCCATGATGAATTTCATCCGGTGACAGCGAAAACGGGCGGCCTTTCAGGCCGCCCGCTTTTTACCCTTTTAAGATGTCCGTGTTCCGGTATTGAATGGCCTCTGCAAGGTGAGGCGCCTGGATGTTTTCCTCCTCCTCCAGATCCGCGATGGTGCGGGCTACCCGCAGTACCCGGTCGTGGGACCGGGCCGTGAGGCCCATGCGGTCAAAGGCGGCCTTCAAAAGCCTCTCCCCCGCCGTATCCAGGCCGCAGAACTCCCCCACCATGGCCGGCGGCATCTGGGCGTTGCAGGTTATATCTGTCCCGGCAAAGCGCCGGGACTGGATGGCCCGGGCCGCGTCCGCCCGGGCCTTCACCGCCGCGGAGGACTCCGGCGTCTGCCGCCGCCGCATGGCCTCGTACTCCACCGAGGGGACGGAGACGTGGAGGTCGATGCGGTCCAGCAGGGGGCCGGAGATCTTCTCCACATATTTCGCAACCTCCCGGTCCGAACAGGCGCACCGCCGGTCCGGATGCCCCCGCCAGCCGCAGCGGCAGGGATTCATGGCGCACACCAGCTGGAACCGGGCGGGAAGGCGCAGGGTGCCCCCGGCCCGGGCCACGGTGACTTCGCCGTCCTCCAGGGGCTGGCGCAGGGCCTCCAGTACGTCCCGGCGGAACTCCGGCAGCTCGTCCAGGAACAGCACGCCGTTGTGGGCCAGGGAGATCTCGCCGGGCCGCATGGCGGGACCGCCGCCCGCCAGAGCGGCGGCAGAGGTGGTGTGGTGGGGCGAGCGGAAAGGCCTGCGGACCAGCAGGGGCCGCAGGGGGTCCGCCGCGCCGGCCACGGACCAGATGCCGGAGCTCTCCAGAGCCTCCGCCCGGCTCAGGCCCGGCAGGATAGAGGGCAGCCGCTTTGCCAGCATGGATTTGCCCGCTCCCGGAGAGCCGATCATCAGCAGGTTGTGCCCGCCTGCGGCGGCGATCTCCAGCGCCCGTTTTACGTTCTCCTGTCCCATCACGTCCCGGAGGTCCGGCAGGGCGGTCTCTTCCTCCTCCGGCTCCCAGACCGGGGCCGGGGACAGGGGAACCTGTCCCCGGAGGTGGGCCGCCAGGGACTTGACGTCCGGCACGCCGTAGACCGTGAGGCCGCCGGCCAGCGTGGCCTCGGCGGCGTTTTCCGCCGGGACAAACAGCTGGCGAATGCCGCTCTCCCGGGCCTTCATGGCCATGGGCAGCACGCCGCGGACGCCCCGCACCGCCCCGGTGAGGGAGAGCTCGCCGATAAAGGCGGCGTCCGGCTGCGGGGGCGGCAGCTCTCCAGCGGCGGACAGCAGCCCCACGAAGATGGGCAGGTCATAGAGGGTTCCCGCCTTCTTCCGGTCCGCCGGGGCCAGGTTGACCGTGATGCGGCTGACGGGGAACTTGGCTCCGCAGTTTTTCACAGCCGCCCGGACCCGCTCCCGGGCCTCCCGCACGGCGGCGTCCGGCAGGCCTACCACGTCAAAGGCCGGAAGGCCGCCGGAGAGAAAGCACTCCGCGCCTACCTCGTATCCGGATATTCCATTCAGCCCCAGGGACCGCACGCTCACCACCATGGAAGAGACACCCCCAAATCAATTTGCACCACCACTATATCACAAACCTGTTTCCATAGGAAACACTTTTTGAAAAACTGCCAAAAAAAGCGGGGCGGTTTTGTCCCATCCGCAGAAAAGGGAAAATCTTGTGCAAAAAATAACAAAGTGCCAGTTTACAGCCAAAACAACCTGTGATATAATGACGGCGCATGAGGTTTTGGAGAAGAGAGTTCCAGAGCCCGTGTGTTTGGCAAAATGCTGCCCGCGGGGCAGCGATTTATAGGAGGTAAGTGTTTATGGCAAGAAAGTTCAAGTCCATGGACGGTAACAACGCGGCCGCATATGTCAGCTATGCGTTTACCGAAGTGGCGGGTATTTATCCGATTACCCCGTCCTCTCCCATGGCGGACCTGGTGGACCAGTGGGCTGCCGCTGGTCAGAAGAACATCTTCGGCACCACCGTGAAGGTGTGCGAGATGCAGTCCGAGGCCGGCGCTTCCGGCACGGTCCACGGCTCTCTGGCCGCCGGCGCGATGACCACCACCTACACCGCGTCCCAGGGCCTGCTGCTGATGATCCCCAACATGTACAAGATCGCCGGCGAGCTGCTGCCCTGCGTGTTCCATGTGTCCGCCCGTACCGTGTCCAGCCACGCGCTGAACATCTTCGGCGACCACTCCGACGTCATGGCCTGCCGCCA
>NZ_CAJULS010000110.1 GCF_910587525.1 uncultured Oscillibacter sp.
ATTTCCCAAAATACTGAGAAAAGTTCAGCGGTCCGGGAAAGGCATAGCTGCGTTGTCATCCGTGGCGGGCGTCAGCCCACCCGCGTCCTCCGTCTTGCTCTGCATTCCCCGTCCCCGCTTCCTTTTTCTCATTATTTCCGGGAACTGCTCTGGTTGGGCCGCATAAGTTAAAAATGAATGGTTCTTTGTGGTCCCGGCATCATCCGTTCTCCGGTGTCTGAGAAGGGGGGATTGCGAAAAGGAAGCCCTTTGTGGTATAATTCAACCAGCTCTAGCGCTTTCCGGCAAAGGACATGTTCGAAGAAAACACTCTTTTGGGGGAGATTTCCAATATTTCCGCCCGCCGGTCGGCGGAACAGATGGAGAAATCCACAACGCGAGGGCACTAAAAGGAGAAAACAGATGAATCAACAGGAATTTTTGGAGAAAATCTCACCGCATATGGACTCTCTGCGGTTCTCTGATCTTATCAAGCAGCCCATCCACTTTATCACGCCGGACGGTATTGTACAGTATGTCAATCAGGCTTGGGTCGATGAGTACAAGCTGCCTGCAAACGAGGCGGTCTCCCGCCACATCTCCAGCATTGATGAAGTCGTGCGTACAATGAATTACTATGTCTCCTTTGAGGAGGCATATTCTAGTCTTCGGGAGAATATCCAGAGCTTTTCCTATAATTATATTGACGTCCCCTCCAACATTCCCGCCTGTCTCCAGGCTGTCCACCAGCGCCGGGAGGTGACCGTGGTGTCCCAGATGCCCGATGGCGGGCTGGTGCTGGTGTGCAGTACACCGATTTTTAATGACAAGCAGGAAATTATTTTTGTGCTGACGCAGATTCAGGATCTGTCCCTCTGCGCCTCACTGCGGGACAGACTGGATCTTGAAGTGCGGGAAAACCGCAGAATGCGGGAAGAGCTGCAGTATCTTCGGGACAACCAGGTGACCACCAGCCTGATCGGCAGTTCCAAGGCCATGGCAGCACTGCGCAGTTATATCTCCATGATCGCCAAATCTGACGCCAGTGTTCTGATCACAGGGGAGAGCGGCGTGGGCAAGGAGGTGGTCGCAAAGGAAATCTACCACCAGAGCAGCCGGTCGGAGGGCCCTTTTATTACGGTAAACTGTGCCGCAATCCCGGAGTCATTGCTGGAGTCGGAATTGTTCGGTTATGAAAAGGGCGCTTTTACTGGGGCGTATAAGAGTAAAATGGGTCTTTTTGAGGTAGCGAACAATGGAACGATCCTCCTGGATGAGATTGGGGAATTTCCCTTGCACTTACAGCCAAAGCTGCTGCGGGTGCTGCAGGAGCGAGAGATCCGCAGAGTGGGAGGCACAAAGAGCATTCCCATTGATGTGCGGGTGATTACTGCGACAAATCGAAATCTGATTACCCAGGTGGAGGCGGGGAGCTTCCGCGCAGACCTCTACTATCGGCTGAATGTAGTGCCGATTCAGATTGCGCCCCTTCGAGACCGTCGGGAGGACATTGCCCTGCTGGCTTCCAATTTTCTGGTGTCTTTCAACAAAAAGTACAAAACCTCAAAGTTTTTTCTCAGCCAGGCGGTCATGCTGCTGGAGCAGCATGATTGGCCGGGAAACGTCCGGGAGCTGGAAAACGTGGTGGAACGCCTGGTCATTGTAAGCAGCAAAAACGCCATCACGCCCCAGCAGGTGCTGATGGTCTTCAGCGGACGGCTGAACGTAGACGCCACGCCGGACGCGCCGGTTATGTCCTTAAAAGAAGTGACGGCACAGCTTGAAAAGCGAATGATCACAGAGGCCTTGACCAACTACAAGAGCACCTACAAGGCCGCCAGGGTCCTGGGGGTATCCCAGTCCACGCTGGTGCGCAAGGCCAAGGCGCTGGGCATCCGTCGGGAAGAGCTTCCGGAAAATTGATGGAGACCGCAAAGCGCCTCTTCTCCGGCTATGCTTGAGAAGAGGCGCTTTGTAGTTTTATCGGGCAGGAGGAACACCGCAGAAAAGCGGGCAATGCAAAAACAACTCGTTTTGACGGCCCTGATTTCAAAAATGATTCACCGCCAGATCATATGAAGGCGCTGAACGGGCTGGGAGCTGGATTGGTCAATTCCTCCGCCGTAAAAAGGCGGTCAAAACCGAAGATAATACGGCCGCAGCAGGTCTGGCCGCCCTGCAGTGCCGCCGGCTCCGCCAGTGTCTGGAGGATCTGTACGCTGTCCGCCCGGGGGGTTACTGAAACCAGCGGCAAGTTGCCATAGATGGAAATCGCTGTCTGAACCGCCGGTTCAGTCAGCTCGGCCATGGGGCCCACGCCGCTGCCCTCCGGCGCGGAAAAGCAAACGGCGCCCGTCAAGGACTGGAATTGCAGGTCCCTGTAGGGGCTCTGTGCCACAGTCTGCCACTCTCCGCCGGCACGGTATTTAGGACAAAACGTCCTCAGCGCATAACCTCCGGCCGATCCGGCACGCAGCATCAGCTCACTGCAGATATTCAGAGCGGCGTCATGCTCCGGTGTTACAAAAAGGTCCATCACCAGGCGGTTGAGGTTGACCCACATTACCCGCGCTCCCACAGCGATCTCCCCTGTCCCGGCACGGACCCGGCAGGTGAGAAACACATGATTTTCGCCTGTCTCAGCCACATTCCAGACAGCATGGGACAGGGCGCCGGATAATTCTGAATCTTCCAGAGACACCACGCCCCGGAATGCCGGGGACGCCTCATCCTCCGCCAGAGACGACGGCTCCGCCAGTACATTCTGCATGGAACCGTCAGACGTGTGGATGCAGACGCTCTTCAGGGCACAGCCATAGGTGGAGAGCTCAATGTAATCATTGGTGCTGTTTGGGATGCGAAAAAGACTTACAGACTCTCCGTTCCGGGTAGTTCCAAAGGGGATGATGTCGATATTCTGTTCCATAATAGCCTCCCTGTGCCGCGAGTTACGCGGCATATCTCTTTTGCCGAGCCTTATCGGCCGTTGTCCATGAATTATAAGCAAATCGGGTGCCATCCCAATGGGATGCGCCCGGTTTTTTCTTTTTTATAGAGCGGCAGTAGTTGGCACTGAAAATGCTATATAAAAGAGCAGGACCGCGGATTCATTCAAGACTGCCGCCCGGTCCAATACAGACGGAAGAGGGCTTTTTATGGAAGTGCATAACTGGCAGGAGATTGTTCCGCAGCTGACACAGCTTCTGCGGCTGCAGACGCCGCCTGTTGCCATGAAGTGGATCGAGACAGAGGAGGAGCTGGCCGCCATTCCCAAGGTGCGGCTTCACGACAAGCACCTGCCGCCCTGCACCATTGTGGGGCACGCCGCGCAGTTCAACTGGACCAGCGCCTGCCGGCCGGAGAACATTCACGCCAATTACTGCCGCGGTATCAACGGTATGTTCGAGCGGGACGAAAAGTGGTACTCCGGCGAGATGTTCAACGGTGTATGGTTCGACAATCTGGAGGCCTCCAAGGCCCATAACCGGGCGTTGGAGTGCATCCCGCCCAAGTATGCGGCTGTGGTGGCCTCGCCATTGGTCTCCGGACGGATCGAACCGGATGTGGTGGTGGTCTACGCAACCCCGGCCCAGGCGTTTTTGCTGCTGGCCGGGTACCAATTCAAAGAATATAAAAAACTGGACTTCACCTTTGTGGGGGAGTCCACCTGTTCTGACTCCTGGTGCCGCACCTTTTTGACAGGCAAGCCCTCCATCGGCCTGCCCTGCTATGCGGATAAGAAGTTTGCCGGTATGGGGGAAAACGAGCTGCGGATCACTTTCACGGCGGAGGACTTTGTCCGAGCGGTGGAGGGGATGAAGGGCCTGCACAAAAACGGCCTGCGCTACCCCATCGCCTCCTACAGTCTGACCAGCGATATTCTGGATGGTCTTCCATCGCATTATCTGGAATTCTAATCGCTTGACAGAATACAACCATCCCATTCAAAAACTGGACAAGAAAGGAACGATCAATATGGCAAAGATCATGTACGGCAACTATAACGACTTGCCCTGGATGCCCAATCACAAGAAGGATGTGGACGGCAAGGTCATGTGCTATATGAAGTGCTTCGCCATGGAAGCCGCCAATATGCATATGTGCCTGGGGCAGATGTTCAACGGCATGCCCATCGGCCCCCACACCCATCCGAACGAGCAGATTGCCACGGTGGTGAAAGGGGAGTGCGACTACTGGGTGGACGGCGTTCCCTACCGCCTCTCTCCCGGCTGCTGGGTCAATGTGCCGCCTCACTACGTGCACTATGCCCACGTCTACCGCTCCCAGGGCCCCTGCTACCAAATGGACATCATGTCTCCCAAGCGCTCCTCCAGCTGCGACGAATACAAAGCCTGGCTGAAAGCGGAATATGACATTGACTGGGATGCCGGCGGACGGGAAGTCCCCGATCTCACCGAGCCTCAGGATACCTCCGCGGAGGTCCGTGCCTGACAGCCGGTATTTCGGCCCTGCCAAGACAGCCGGGCTCTTGAACGGCGAAAGCGTCATACAAGTCCGGCAAACGAAAAGAGGAGTGACTGCCATGGAAATGCGCAACCTTGTCAAAGAAAAAATCGCGGCCAACGGCTATGCGCTGGGCGCCTTTGTGGCCTCCAGCTCCGCGATGAACTGCGAGATCCTGGCCTTAAACGGCCTGGACTTTGTAATGATCGACTGTGAACACGCTGAGACAGACGCCGAGAGCATTGTGCATATGTGCCGTGCCAGCGAACTGTACGGTATGGCACCGCTGGTGCGGGTCTATAACCCGGACGACGGCCCCATGATGAGCCGGATGCTGGATGTGGGCGTTAATGGCGTGATGGCGCCGCTGGTCGGCACGCCGGAACAGGCAAAAAATCTGGTAAACTTTACCAAATACGCGCCCCTGGGCAAGCGCGGGGCCAATGGCGGCCGGGGCCCCCGTTGGGGCGCCTATGACAATTACGTCCAGGCTTCCAACGAGTGCTGCCTGTCCATTGCCCAGTGCGAGTCTATCGAGGGATTGAACAACATTGAAAAAATTGCCGCCACGCCGGGCATCGATGTGGTTTTCATTGGCACCGGCGATCTCTCCCTGGAAATGGGGATCAAGTTTAAAGCGGACTCTGCGGCCAACCATACTACCGAAGCGCCGGAGATGGTGGCGGCAGTGGACCGGATTCTGAAGGCCTGCCAGGCCAACGGCGTCATTCCCGGAATTGTTACCGCCAGCGCGGAGGACGCCGCCCGCCGTATTCGTCAGGGGTTCCAATTTGTCACCTGTATGAACGATTTGGGCTTTTTCCGCAGCCGTACCCGCCAGCATATTCAGATGGTGCGTGATCTGGTAAAGCACTGAGACAGTCTTGGGCAAAAAGAGCCTCCGTAAGCGCAATGCGTTTACGGAGGCTCTTTTTCACATCTCAGAGATTCTGCCGCACAAATTCAAAGGCCTTTGCGGCGGCAGTCTGAATATCCGGCGTCTCCGTGATTACGTGTACGGACAGACCTGCCGCGGCCAGCTCCTTTGCCAGGGGATTCTCATAGGTAAAGCCTGCCGCAGAGACTACGGTATCCACACCGGTAAGCATCTGCTGAACACCATTTTGTTCATAGATGATTTTATCGCCCTCTACTGAGAGGACCTTGGCCCCGGTGAGGATGCGGCATCCCTTTTCCAGAAGCCGTGCGATGAGAAGCGATCTGGCGGAGGTCCGCTCTTCCCGTGCCAGCACCGTGTCCATCTCAATCAGCGTGACCTGGCGGCTTCGAGCGCCCAGGTCCAGATGGGGGTGAATCAAATAGTCGGCGGTCTCACAGCCAACGGGACCGCCGCCCACTATCACCACGTTCCGGCCGACAGAGGCCTTCCCCTCCAGGGCGTCTCTGGCAGTGACCAACTGCGATGCGCCGCTGAGAAAGCGGGGCAGCAGGTTGCGGCTCCCGGCAGCCACAATGACCAGGTCATATTTCTCTTTTTTCGCCAGCTCTGAAGTCACCTTGGTATTCAGGAGAATCTTTACCCCCGCTTCCTCCGCCCGGCGGATCATATAGCCGGATGCCTTGGCAATCTCCTGTTTACAGGGCGGAAACGCCGCCAGGTACATCTGGCCTCCCAAGCGGGCCTCTTGTTCCATCAGCGTCACGTCATGCCCTCTCTCCGCCGCGTAGGCGGCGGCCGTCAGCCCGCCGGGACCGCCGCCTGCCACCAGGATCCGTGCTCTTTCCCCCGCCGGACGCAGGGCATTCACCAGCAGCTCCCGCCCGGCCTCCGGATTCACTGTGCAGCCAAAAGGCTCGTCCGCATTGACGGCGGCAAGGCACCGCAGGCACCCAATACATGGCCGGATAGAGGCAGGGTCCCGCCGGGCCTTGTTGGGAAAATCAGGGTCGCAGATCAGCGCACGGCCCACATACACAGCGTCGCATGCGTCCTGCTCCAGCAGCAGCTCACCCACCCAGGGCTCATTGATCCTCCCCACCACGCCAAGGGGGATGTGAACGGCCCGTCGGATCTTAGCGGCATAGTCCATATTGAATCCCTGGGGCGTTCCGGACGGAGCGGTGGTCTTCCAGGGGATGTCCAGGGAACCGTCAGAGAGGTGGATCATAGAAGCCCCGGCCCTCTCAAAGAGGCGGGCGATATACATTCCCTCTGTCAATGACTGCCCGCCGGGTTCCTCGTCGCAGGCGGACATGCGGACGATGATGGGGAACTCTGCGCCCACCAGCTCCCGCACGGCCCGGATGACCTCCACCGCCATGCGGGCACGGTTCTCCACACTGCCCCCGTATGCGTCAATGCGCTTATTGTGCAGCGGTGAGAGAAAGCTGCCAAGCAGGCCGTGCCGGTGGCAGCTGTGGATTTCCACAGCGTCAAAGCCCGCGGCCCGGGCGCGTCCGGCAGCCTCGGCGAAGAGCCGCACATATGTCCGAATTTCCGGGATGGTCAGCGGACGGGGCAGCTCGCCATAGGCCCGGGCCTCTACCGGGGAGGCCGCCACCGGCTGCCGCCCCTCGTTGTAGGAGGATGGAGCGGCGATGGCCGGGTGCAGGAGCTGCGCCCCGATACAGGCTCCATGGGCATGGACGGTATCTGTCAGGCGCTTAAGATTGCCGACGTGCCACTCTTCAAAGAGGCCTACATTTCGATAAGTTCCATACCGGCTTAACTTTTCAATCAATACACTGGGAATTGTGATATATCCCACGCCGCCACTGGCTCTGGCCGCGTAGTACGCCAGCAGCTCCTCGGTTACCCGGCCTTGCGTGTCTGCCAGATGCGTGGACATAGGCGCCATAAAAATGCGGTTTCGTACGGTCATGCTGCCTACCGTGATGGGGGCATAGAGGTGTTCAAATTGTTTCATATGCACTCCTTATGGTTTATATAATGAAGTCTTTTATAGCTGCACCACAGAAATTCTGTCTCAGATGTCCCTGCTATATCGCTTATAATCCTTTACTTCATATTGTTTCACTTCCTTGGCCTGACCTTGAAAGAGCGGTCCTGTTAAAACCACACGGGGTTGAACTTGTGAGCGAACTTCTATTATAGCTATAGCAAATTAGATGCCAGATAGGCCGGCGCCATAAACTTTCAAGCTAGGGGGAGTAGAACGGCGGCAGGCACTAAAGATATACTAAAAATCCGAAGCTGTTCCCGATTGGAACCAGGTTCGGATTATCATTATCTGTCTTCCATTGTAAACGTAAACCCGCCCAACGTCTTGTGTCAGGCGGAGTCGAGTGAGAAAATACGATAGAGTTCAAAAAGTGCCATATACTCTCGAATAGTACATGGCACTGCTTGTAGCGGGATAGATTTTTTTGGGGGGGGGGAGACACAATGGAACGGAGACTTCCGCTGATTGCAAGGCAAGTATAGCTGAAAGGCATTGATAAAGCTATTACCAACACCACCAAAGAACCAGAGGGCAAACGAAGCAAATGTAACAGTG
>NZ_CAJULS010000111.1 GCF_910587525.1 uncultured Oscillibacter sp.
CCAGCTGCCTTCCCCCTCGCGCTCCCCTGTCACACAGCTTTGTTAGAATACCAAATCCCGCCCTGTTTGTCAACCCATTTTCTTCACTTTTTTCCTGTTTTTTCATCATGCCCAGCTCTTTCCCTGTTTTTTGGTACTACTTCTGTGCAAAATGGAAAATGGGCTGTGCAAGCAAAACAGGATATGGTATAATGGCTTCAAGCGGACCACAATGCCCAATCTTTCACAAGTATCTTTGCCGTTATCTGCGGCCTGTCCTATTTTCTCTCCCTTTCTAAAATATATTCCGCGAGGAGTGATTTTTCTGCTGATCCACAGAATGTCCGCCACCTTCGGCCGGCTCCAGAACCAGACCCTGGAACTTCGGGACGGCCTGAATATTATTGAGGCCCCTAACGAGACGGGGAAGTCCACCTGGTGCGCGTTTCTCTCAGCCATGTTCTTCGGCATCAACAGCCGGGAGCGGGACAGGGCCGGCTTTATTGCCGACAAAAACCGCTTCGCCCCCTGGAGCGGCGTCTCCATGTCCGGACGGCTGGACTGCCGCGCCGGCGGTCAGGAACTGACCCTGTCCCGCGTCACCCGCCGCCAGACCGCCCCCATGGGGGAATTCCAGGCGGTGTACGCCGGCACCGGCGAGGTGGTGCCGGGCCTGACGGGGCAGAACTGCGGCGATACTCTCCTAGGCGTCAGCCGGGAGGTCTTCGAGCGCAGTGCCTTCATCCGCCAGGCGGGGCTGGCCGTCACCCAGGACCCGGGGCTGGAGCGGCGAATCGCCGCCCTCATCACCTCCGGAGAGGAAGGCACCTCCTACTCCGAGGCCGCCGATACATTAAAAAAACAGTTAAACCGCCGCCGCCACAACAAAACCGGCCAGCTTCCCACCCTGGAGGCGGAACTGCAGGAGACAGCGCACCAATTGGAAGAGCTGGAGACTTTGGAAATACAGCTGGCCGCCGCCCAGGAACAGATGGAGACCTTGGCAATCGAAAAAGCAGCTTTAGAAGAAGAGCTCTCCGCCTGTGACCGCTGGGAAGCCAGCCGGCGGCGCCGCGCCCTCTTCCAGGCGGAGACCGCCGCCCGGGAATCCGCCCAGTGGGCCTCAGACCTGCGGCGGCGGATCGAGGAGGAGCGGATGCCGGAAAACGACGCCATCGGCCGCCTGCGGGGCGCCATCGTCAATCTGGAAACTGTGCGGCGGTCCACAAAAAAGGCCCGGGAGGAACAGGACGCTGCCCGGCTGGCCCTGCTGCGGGCGGAGGATGCCGTGAACAACAGCCCCTTCCCCGGCCAGACGCCGGAGCAGGCAGCCAGGCTTCCCCTGCATATCGACCCCAGGCCCCGGTTCCCCCTCTGGGGAGTGCTGCTGGCCCTTGCCCTGGGCCTGGGGCTATGGGCCGCCATGGTCTTTTTCGCCCAGCAAAACTTGCGGCTGTCCACCGGCTGCGGCTGCGGGGCAGGCGGGCTGTGCCTTTTGGCGTTGAGTCTGCTTACGATTCAAAAGCAAAAGAAGTGGGAGGCCCGGGCCGCCGAACTCCGCCAGCAGCGGCAAAAGGAACTGGCGGCCTTCACCGCCCTCTACCGGGCCGCGGAAGCCGCCCAGGCGGAGCTGACCGCTAAAACTGCCGCCGCGGACAGCCTGTACGCCTCTCTGACCTCCAACGAGCAAGGCATCCTGCTGGAAGTCCGCCGCTTCGCCCCCGCCGCCTTTGACGTGCCCTCCGCCGACGCTGCCCTCCGCGCCTGTGCCGTCCGCCGAAAAGAACTGATGGAGGCCGAGTCCGCCGCCCGGGAAGCCCGGCTCCGCTGTGACCTGCTGACCCAGCAGACCCCCGCCGCTGGAGAGGACCCGGCGGATCTCCCCGCCCCTGTCCGGAGCCGGGAGGCCGTCGCCGCCCGGCTGGAGGAAGCCCGGGATGCCCTGGCCGCCGCCCGCTCCGAGGCGGACCGTCTCGCCGGCCGGCTCCACGCCCTGGGGGACCCGGTGGTGCTCCGCTCCTCCGCCGCCCATCTGCAGGAAGAAATTCAGGCCCTGGAGGGAGAGCACAAAGCCATTCAATTGGCCCTGGAGGCCCTCGGCGCCGCCAACACCGCCCTTCAGACCCGGTTCTCCCCGGAGCTTGGCCGCCGGGCAGCGGAGATCTTTCGGGAATTGACAGGCGGCCGATACACCGGGGTGACGCTGGACCGGAGCTTTCATCTCTCCGCCGAGCCCGCCGGGGACAGCGTCTGCCGGGACGCGGCTCTGCTGTCCGCCGGAGCCGCCGACCAGCTGTATCTGGCGGTACGGCTGGCCATTTGCGACCTGATACTGCCCGAGGAAAACCAGGTGCCCATCGTCTTGGACGACGCTCTGGCCAATTTTGACGGAAGCCGCTGCGCCGCCGCTCTGCGGTATCTGCGCACCACGGCCCAAAAGCGGCAGATTCTCCTCTTCACCTGCCACAGCCGGGAGGCGGAATTTTTCGCCGGAGACAGCGCCGTCTCCATCCAGCGGTTGACGGACGAGGTCCCTCTGGTATAGAATAGAATCCTACATATATAATGTATCTGTACAATTTCAAAATACGCGCAAGCGAAAAAGGAGATAGAAGACCATGAGCGAATGCACCCATGACTGCGCCTCCTGCGGCGAGAGCTGCGGAGAGCGGCAGGAGCCCCAGTCCCTGCTGAAAGAGCACCATCCCGCCGCCCATGTGGGCAAGGTATACGGCATTGTATCCGGCAAGGGCGGTGTGGGCAAATCCATGACCACCTGCCAGCTGGCGGTGACCATGCGCCGCCGGGGCCATACCGTGGGCGTCCTGGACGCCGATGTCACCGGCCCCTCCATCCCCAAGGCCTTTGGCCTCCACGGTCAGGCCGTGGGCAGCGGGGCGGGCCTCTACCCCACGGAGACCCGTACCGGGATTCAGGTGATGTCCACGAACCTGCTGCTCCAGAACGAGACGGACCCGGTCATCTGGCGGGGCCCGGTGATCTCCGGCGTGGTGCAGCAGTTCTGGACAGACGTTCTCTGGAACTGTGACTACCTCTTTGTGGATATGCCCCCGGGCACTGGCGACGTGTCCCTCTCCGTGTTCCAGTCCATTCCGCTGGACGGTATCCTGGTGGTGGCCTCTCCTCAGGAGCTGGTGAGCATGGTGGTGGAGAAGGCCGTGAAGATGGCGGAGATGATGGAGGTGCCCATCGTGGGCCTGGTGGAGAACATGAGCTATGTCTCCTGCCCGGACTGCGGCAAAAAGCTCCGCCTCTTCGGTGAGGGCAAGACTGCCGCCGCGGCCGCCCGCCACGGCCTGCCCCTGCTGGCGGAGATGCCCATCGACCCCGCCTTGGCCGCCCTGATGGACGCCGGGGACATCGAGTCCTTCCAGGGCGCGTGGCTTGACAAGGTAGCCCAGGCTCTGGAATAATGCAAAAGCCGCGCCGTGTCTCTCCACGGCGCGGCTTTTGCGGATTTTTGTACTTTCTGTCGAAAACAAACAGGGCTTTTCTGCTTAGAGAGAGGCTTTTTGTCTGGAAAATCACTTGCAAAATCCGCAGGAATCCGGGATAATGGTAGTACATTTTTTCACGGAATTTTACAAAAAAAGTAAGGGAGAGGACAGCTATGCAGGAACTGAAGGACCGCATTGTCAAGGAGGGCAAGGTTCTGCCCGGCAACATTATCAAAGTGGACGGCTTTTTGAACCACCGCATTGACACGGAACTCATGGAGCACATCGCAGGGGAATTCGGCCGCCACTTCAACATGGACGAGGTGACCATGATCCTCACCGCCGAGGCCAGCGGAATCGCCCTGTCCGCCATTGTGGCCCGCCATTTTAACAAACCCATGATTTTTGCCAAGAAGGCCAAGAGCGACAACATCGAGGGCGGCCTGTACCAGAGCGACATCTTCTCCTACACCTATAAGAAAAAGGTCACGCTGCTTGTGAGCAAGGAGTGGTTCTCCTCTGAGGACAAGGTTCTGATTATCGATGACTTCATGGCCAACGGCGAGGCCATGCGGGGATTGTGTGACATCGTGGAGAAGGCTGGGGCCACGCTGGTGGGTATCGGCTGCGCCGTGGAAAAGGGCTTCCAGGGCGGCGGCGACCGCCTCCGCGCCGCCGGAGTGAACCTCAAGTCCCTGGCCATTATTGAGAGCGCCGAGCCCGGCAACATCGTCTTTCGGGAGGACTGATTGCTCCAAAGCCCGAAACCAAACCGCCCCTTTTTCGTCTTAGTCTGTATAAGCGCTATAAAAAGGAGGCATTTTATGTTGCACAAAGTCATTGTCCCGCTGTGTCTGGCGGCGCTGCTGTGCGCGTCGCTCACCGGCTGCCGGGAGGAGCGGCAGAACAATCATACTGACCTCGACGCCAAGCCCGTCCTCTACCTCTACCCGGAGAAGGAGACTGGGGTCAACGTCCGGTTGGACTACGACGGAGAGCTGACCTGTACCTATCCCGCCTATGGCGAGGGGGGCTGGACTGTCACTGCCGCTCCGGACGGCACACTGACGGACAAAAGCGGCCAGACTTATAATTACCTCTATTGGGAAGGTGCCTCCAATGGGAACTGCGATTTCTCCCGGGGCTTCTGCGTACCGGGCGAAAACACCGCCGCCTTTTTGGAGGAGTCCCTCAGCAAGCTGGGCCTCACCCGCCGGGAGGCCAACGAGTTCACCGTCTACTGGCTGCCCCGGATGGAGGCGAACGCCTTCAATCTCATCGCCTTCCAGTTTGATGATTACACAAGCCGCGCCAAGCTGACCATCACCCCCCAGCCGGACAGCCTCCTGCGGGTGTTCATGGCCTGGCGGCCCCTGGCGGAGCCGGTGGAGATCCCGGAGCAGGACCTGCCCGCTTTCCAGCGCACCGGCTTTGCCGCGGTGGAGTGGGGCGGAACGGAGCTTCCGTTCCTCACCGCCCGGGAGGCGGAGCAGCTCATCGCCTCTTGGCACGCCATGACGGTGGCGAAGGAGGAGACCGCGCTGGAGCTGCCCTTTGCCTTGCAGCGAACCGTGACACTGTCCTGTTACGACGGAAAAAACGTCTCCTCGGCCTCCGTTTATGTGGGAGTATGGCCGGAAAAAACAGCTCTGGAAACTGCCTTCAACCCCATCAAAGGCCGCGCGGTGACCAACTGGACCATCCCGGAAACCCCCTGGCCCGTCTACACCCTGCACATCGGCGGCACAGAGTCCGACTATGTGGCGGCGTACTGCGGCGGCGTCTGGCTGGACAACCAGGGAAACACCTTGCTGGCGGAGGTGGACTTCCCCTCCATCTGGCAGCAGTTCGTCGAAGAGCCGGAGCCCCGGGAGGACGCCTCCCCGCTGCCCCGCCTGCGGATTCTCGCTCTGCGGGACGGCTGTTGGGACGTCCGCTTTATGGAGGCGTCCGGCCCGGAGCCCCCCTTGAACGACGTGCCCATGACGCTGACGGTCAGCGGAAATACACTCTCCTGGACGATCACCAACCAAAGCGGGCAGTCCCTGTTCCACGGAAACGGGGGCTTTGCCGGATTGCAGGTCCTGCTGAACGGCGTCTGGTATGACGTTCCCAAGCTGGACGGTCCCCACTGGGCCGTCACCTTGGAGGGTTACTCCCTGTCTCCCGGCAAGGATTTCTCCTCCACATTCTCCTGGGTGCCCTACGCCGGCCTGCCCGACGGCACCTACCGGCTGGTGTTTCCGCTGTATACGTCCTCCCAGGACCCGCAGGAGGTGGATTTCCACAGCTATACCACCGCCTCCTTCCATCTAAAGGACGGCGTCCCCGTTATCCGCTGACCCTTACCGGCGGGGGGATGGCCCGCACAGGGTGCAGGCCCCACAGATTTCCCGGAAACGTTTACCGGAAGTCCGGTATTTTTTAGGAGACGGGCGATTGATAATCGCCCCTACAGTGTTCTACCCACACGGTACAGATCAGGCGCGAAGCGCGGGAAGAGAAGCTGGGGCCTTGCGTCTACCCATCAAATTTCCTGCACGCCATTCAATCGAAGCAAAAGACCTCCGCAAGCTCCATAAAGTCTTTTTCTCTTTTGGACCGTGCACGGCCCGTTTTCTCTTTTTCTGCGCTCAGAAAAAGAGAAAATGGGGGGTGCATCTGCCCAGCCATCATCATGGCTGAAATCCCCCCGCCCGAAGGGCGGGCAAAGACCAAAACCACACCCCCTCTTGTGAAAGAAGGTAATCTACCATGTCCCATCAGACCGTCATCATCCTGGACTTCGGCGGCCAGTATAACCAGCTCATCGCCCGCCGGGTCCGGGAGCACGGCGTGTACTGCGAGGTCAAGCCCTATACCACCCCCCTGGCGGACCTCCGCGCCATAGACCCCATCGGCATCATCTTCACCGGCGGCCCCAACTCCGTATATCTGGAGACCTCCCCCCACGTGGACCCCGACATCTTCACCTGGGGCGTGCCCATCCTGGGCATCTGCTACGGCTGTCAGCTGATCGCCCACACTCTGGGCGGCAAAGTCGTGGCCGCCGCAGAGGACACCGCCCGGGAGTACGGCAAGACGGAGACGTATTTTGACACGAAATGCCGCCTCTTCAAGGGCCTGCCCGCTGAGGGAATCACCTGGATGAGCCACGGCGACTATATGGAGAAGGTGCCGGAGGGCTTCGTCCTCACCGCCCGCTCCGACGCCTGTCCCAACGTGGCCATTGCCGACGAAACCCGGGGCTTCTACGGCGTCCAGTACCACCCGGAGGTCAATCACACGGAGCACGGCACAGACATGATCCGCAACTTTCTCTACGAGGTCTGCGGTGCGGCGGGAGACTGGTCCATGAGCGGCTACAAGGAGACCGCCGTCCGGGCCCTGCGGGAGAAGATTGGAGACGGCAAAGTCCTGCTGGCCCTCAGCGGCGGCGTGGACTCCTCCGTGGCGGCGGCCCTGCTGGCGGAGGCCGTGGGGAACCAGCTGACCTGCGTGTTCGTGGACCACGGCCTCATGCGGCTGAACGAGGGAGACGAGGTGGAGGCCGCCTTCTCCCAGTGGGATATCAACTTTGTCCGCTCCGACGCGGAGGAGCTGTTTCTCAGCAGGCTGGCCGGCACCACGGAGCCGGAGGCCAAGCGGAAGATCATCGGCGAGGAGTTCATCCGGGTCTTTGAGGCAGAGGCCAAAAAGATCGGCCGGGTGGACTATCTGGCCCAGGGCACCATCTACCCGGACGTGATCGAGTCCGGTGCCGGAGACGCGGCGGTCATCAAGAGCCACCACAATGTGGGCGGCCTTCCGGACTGTGTGGATTTCAAGGAGATCGTGGAGCCTTTGCGGCTCCTCTTCAAGGACGAGGTGCGGCAGCTGGGCCGGGAACTGGCCCTGCCGGAGTATCTGGTGAGCCGCCAGCCCTTCCCGGGCCCGGGCCTGGCCGTCCGCTGTATCGGAGACATCACCAAAGAGAAGCTGGACACTCTGCGTCTGGCAGACTTTATCTTCCGGGATGAGATCGCCAAAGCGGGCCTGGAGAGGACCATGGACCAGTATTTCGCGGTGCTGACCAACATGCGCTCCGTAGGTGTCCAGGGCGACGGGCGGACGTACGACTACACCCTGGCCCTGCGCAGTGTCACCACCACGGACTTCATGACCGCAGATTGGACTCGGATTCCCTACGAGGTGTTAGACCGGGTGAGCGTACGAATCGTCAATGAGGTCCCCCATATCAACCGGATTGTATATGACATTACAAGCAAACCCCCTGCCACAATCGAGTGGGAATAGGAGACAATCAGCCCCCGGCCCTTGATTTTCAAGGGCCGGG
>NZ_CAJULS010000112.1 GCF_910587525.1 uncultured Oscillibacter sp.
TTCTTGCCCCCAGCGTCTTATTCAATGGTGTGTTTACCATTGTCAAGCGATGCTACCATGTGATATTTTAACTGCATTTCCACGCCCCCTCCCCACTCTAATGATACCATATTTCGAGCGCTTTGGGGACACTTTTTCAGCAGCTCCACCATCCCAAGATCAGTGGAAACGGTGGTTGCAAATCGCGGCAATGAATGGTATAATTATCCGAAAACAGCCGTGATCTCCGCCTGCGGCAGCACATTGCATTCATCCGCGCAAAGAAGGCTGCATTCACAACCGCTGAACACCGTCTTGACGGCCCTTTGCCGGTCCCGTACTCCCCGCTTCAATACAGGCTCTAAGACTGCCAATTTACCAGAAAGGTCTGATCATATGAAAAAAAGGACATTTTTTCTGTTTTTATCCGCGGGATTTCTCCTCATTCTTTCCGCCTGCGGGAAGCAGGCCCCCGCTGTGGAGGAGACAGCCCCGCCGCAGACCGTGGAACTCACCGTTTGGGGAGCAGAGGAGGATATGGAACTTCTTCAGGAGATCACCGCCGCTTTTCAGGCCCGCTACGCCGATCAGGCCAGCATTCAAATTACTTGCCAGCCCCAGAGCGAATCCAGCTGTAAGGATATCCTGCTGGGGGATCTGGAGGCCGGGGCAGATGTCTTTACCTTTGCGGACGACCAGTCGGCCGCGCTGGCTGCCGCCGGGGCCCTGGACCCCATTGAAGACGCCGCGCCAATCCGGGCAGCCAACCTCTCTGCAGCGGTGGAGGCCGCCAGTGTAAGCGGAACGCTGTACGCCTATCCGCTGACAGCGGACAACGGATATTTCCTCTATTATAACAAGGCATACTTTAACGAGAATGATGTGCAAACCATGGACGGAATTCTGGCTGCGGCGGAGGCTGCCGGCCGGCAGTTCTCAATGGATTGGACCTCCGCCTGGTATGTCTATGCCTTCTTTGGCAACACCGGCCTGGAGGTGGGTCTGAATGAGGACGGTCTCACCAATTACTGCACTTGGAACCGCACTGACGGCCCCATCTCCGGTGTGGATGTGGCCCAGGCTATGCTGTCTATCGCCGCCAGCCCCGGTTTTTCCAGCCGGACTGACGAGGAATTTCTAAAGGGCGTCCAGGACGGCTCGGTCATCGCCGGCGTCAGCGGTGTCTGGAACGCAGTAGCTGTCCAGGAGGCCTGGGGCGAACATGCCGGGGCAGTCAAACTTCCAACTTTTACCTGCAATGGCCGGCAGGTGCAGATGGCCTCCTTCTCCGGTTGTAAGCTCATCGGTGTAAACGCCTATTCAAGTCAGCCGGAATGGGCTGCGCGGCTTGCTGAGTGGATTACCAGCGAAGAAAACCAGCGCCTGCGCTTTGAGCGGCGGGGGCAGGGCCCCGCCAACAGCTCTGCCGCGGCCTCGGCCGAGGTGCAGAACTCGGCGGCCATCGCGGCGCTGCTGGCACAGTCGGAGTTCTCCCAGCTCCAGCGGGTGGGGGGCAATTTCTGGGACCCTGTGACGGAGTTTGCCACCAGTATGGCGAAGGGGAATCCCTCGGGCGCGTCCCTCCAGGCCCAGCTGGACCGTATGGTGGAGAATGTGACGGCTCGATAAATGGGAGGTATTCGTATGAAAGGAAAGCTTACCCTGCAGCAACGACTGATCCTGCCGGTGGTGCTGCTGGGACTGATTATGCTGCTGTCCAACCTTCTGGCGGTGTTCAGCATCAACAACGTCCACGCCAACGCCGGTGTTATTGTGGACGAGTACATGGCCAGCGAATCCAGGCTGGAGGAAATCCGCCGCTCCATGATGGACCTCCACCGCCTGGCCCTGTCCCATATCGTGGCCGCGGACCACAGTACGATGATCCGGCTGGTGCAGGAGATCAAGGCGCAGGAGGAGGTTCTGGACGGCCAGCTGGCCTCCTATGAACGCTTTGTGTCCGGGGAGGACGAGACTGTTTACCGGGGCCTGTTGGAGGACTATGATGCCTTCAAACATGCGCTGGTCCGTCTGGTCTGCGCCAGCGCCGACAGCAAAACCCAGGAGGCCTACGCCATGGCCAACGGCGAGGTGGCGGCTCAAAGCACCGCCGCAGAAGCCGGCATCGACGCCCTTTCCGCCTCGGTCAGCGCCCGGGCGGAAGCCGCACAGCGCCACCTCTTCATCGTATACATCAGCTCCCTGGTCATCAGCGCCGCTGCTTTGGCCGTGGGCGTCCTTCTGGTGTGGGCGGCGCTGCGGATCATTCGCAAGTACGTTGTCACCCCTATCCGGAGTGCGATGGACACCCTCCAGGACAGCTCAGAAGCCCTCAACCGCGTGGTGGGCAAGATTCGCGGCCGGACCGAGACCTCATCAGGCAGCGCCCGGCGGCTCTCCGGACTGACGGAGCAGCTCTCCAACGCCCTCGGGAAGATCTCCCAGAACACAGCCGCCATCACCGCCAGTGCCAGCCACACCCAGGAGGAGGCCGGACAGATGACGGATGCCTGCGCCGCCCTCAGCCGCTACTCAGTGGAAATGCGGGGACGCTCGGAAGAAATGGAACAGTCCGCCCGGCAGGAGATGGAGGCCGTACAGGCCAGAACAGAGGACATCATGTCCGTTCTGAATGAGGCCATCGAGAAGAGCCGGAGCGTAGACCAGATCAGCGTCCTGACCCAGGATATCCTCTCCATCTCCTCCTCCACTGACCTTATCGCCATCAATGCCTCCATTGAGGCCGCCCGGGCCGGGGCGGCCGGCAAGGGCTTTGCCGTTGTAGCTCAGGAAATCCGCCAGCTGGCGGACGCCTGCGGAGAGGCCGCCGGACATATTCAGGAGGTCAGCGGGGTCGTCACTGGTGCGGTCCAGTATCTCACTTCCAGCGCACAGGAGCTGGCCGACTACCTGGGGCAGACCATCGCAGACCAGCTGGCTCAGTCGGTCCAGTCCGGACAGCAGTACCGGGAGGACGCAGCCTACATACAGCGGTCCATGGAGGCCTTTCACAGCCAGGCGAGCCGGCTCCGGACCGCCATGGAGGAGATTGCCGGCTCTATTTCCGGCATCTCCGGCGCGGTGGACGGCGCCGTCTCCGACATCACTGGCGTTGCGGACAGCACCCATATTCTGGTGGGCGATCTGGCCGGTATCGTCAGCGAGATGGATACAAACCAGGAAATCGCAGGCGGGCTTCAGCTCCAGGTAGAGGTCTTTGCGAATCTTTAAGGAATGAACCGGCCGCTCTGCCGCAACGGCCGGGCAGCGTGATATTGATTAAAGCTGCACAGGGAAATTCCCATTCGGCACACATTCCGCGCACACCGCAAGAAACAAGGGCGGCCTTATAGGCCGCCCTTTCCTTATCCCCATGCTTTTTCCAGCAGAGCACAACGTCCGCAATGTATTTCCTGTGGCTCAGGGTTTTATCTCTTCAATCGTATGGACATAGCACCGCCCATTCCACAGAGCGCTGGCTGCTCAGACTGTAGTGCACCGCTCCCCGCTCAGGTCCATGCCGCGGATGGCCTTGCGCATGGGCAGCACGGCGGCAGGAGAGACAGACAGCTCATCCACTCCCATGCGGAGGAATGTCTCCGTCAGCGCCAAATCCGCGCCCAGCTCACCGCAAATTCCCACCCAGCAGCCATGGCGATGGCCCGCCTCTATTGTGTGCTTAATCATTCGCAGTACCGCAGGATGGTGCGGATCGTAAAACTCATCCAGCTTGGGATTCTGCCGGTCAATGGCCAGTGTGTATTGGGTCAGGTCATTGGTGCCCAGAGAGAAGAAATCCACCTCTTCCGCCAGCTCATCGGCAATCATCACGGCGGCAGGGGTCTCGATCATAACCCCCACCTCCACCCGGTCCACGGTCACTCCCTGCTCCCGGAGCTCAGTCCGGCACTCCTCCAGGAGTTCTTTTGCTTCCCGCACCTCTCGGGCAGAAATCACCATAGGGAACATAACGGACACCGTTCCGAAGGTAGCGCTGTACGCTGCCGCCTACCTGGAGGAAGCCGCGCAGACCTATCTCGCGGCCCTTTCCACAGGCCGTCCGGTAGAACCACTGCCCCCGGAGATGGTCAAAGCGGAGCTGGGAGACGAGGACTCCTGGCTCAGATATTTGCAGCAATAGTTTGAAAAGCCATGAACCAGCGGATATAATAGTCACATCACCCAGACGGAAAGGAGCAGCCGCAATGGAAATGGAATGGAAACTGGGCAAACTGATTAAGAACAAAACATACAAACTCTGGGGCGTCAATATCTTTGACTGCCAGTGGACCGACACCGGTGAGACTGCGTACTTGAAAGACTATACTGACGGAATCCGCAAGGACTTCAAGGTCTACTCCATTGAGGCAGAAGGTCAAACCCACTATTTTGCCGCCATGGAGCGCGGCGCCAACACCTGGCTGTTTTTCATCGGGCAGTGAATTGCCGAAAACCACATCCGGACACAATAAAAAATCATAACAGCAGAAAGGCAAGCAGAACTGCTCTGCTTGTCTTTCTGCCTTTTGCACTTTTACCCCATTAGGTGCTTTATGCCCACCGCACTTCAAAGGATTCTTTTGAAGTGCGGTGTATACGCCGTAACGCTTGATTATAATTGTAAAGAAGCCGCCAGGCAGCTATTTGTTTTTATAATTGACAGACTAACAGATTTGCCATATAATATTTTAACTTAATATTCCGGTTTTTGAAATTATTGGGAGGGGGAGCAACGGCATGAAACAATTTTTCGGTATGAGCCAGCAGGGGAACTTGGACGAGGCGCTCCAGGGACTACGTTCCCCGCAGTTCATCATGCTATTATCTAACGCAGGTCAGTTTGAGGAACATGTGGCGGCACTGGAGCGGCGTTTTCCTGGTGTGCCCAGCATTGGGTGTATTGGAATGAGTTATCAGACTAGCGTGGCGGAGCACGGTGTGGGGATTATCGCCTTTTCGGAAGGTGTAACCGCTGCCGCCAATGTGCTCGAGCACGCCTCCACCATGCCGGTGAAATACATACAGCGTCTGGAGCTGGATATGAAGTCGGTGGGCGGCTCCAACGGGGATACCGTGTGCATCGATTTCTGCTCCGGCAACGACGCCTGCGTGCTCACCACCATCTATACCGCCCTGCACAAGCGGGGCATCTCACTGGTAGGCGGCACTGGCGATCAGGGAAAGGTGTCCGCCAACGGCCGGGTCTATCAGGATGCGGTGGCCTATGGGCTGGTGCGCAACCAAAACGGCCGGGTAAAAACCTATAAGGAGAATATTTATCACCAGCTGGGGAATTACCGTTTTGTAGCATCCCATACGGACCGGGCCAACTACGTCCTGGGCGCTCTGAACGGAAGGAGCGCCAAACAGGTCTACCAGGACATCCTCCATGTGACAGACGAGGAAATTCTCACCCGAACTTTTCAAAATCCCTTTGGCAAACTGAATGGAGACGATACCTGCATCATCTCCATCAAAGAGGTCAAGGGAAACGCCCTGGCCTGTTTCCGACAGGTGAATGACTCCGATGTGCTGATCCTGCTGGAGCTGGGCGATTACAGAGCCATTGTGCAGAATACCATCCAGCAGATTTGCCGGGATTTCCCTCATCGTTCCGCCATCTTCTCGGTGAACTGCCTGTTCCGCTACAAGCTGTTTACAGAACAGGGCTATATGCAGAACTATCTGCGGGACATGGCAGTCCTGGGTAACCACGCCGGTTTCGTGGGCTATGGTGAGCACTACAATAACCGGTTTGTCAACCAGTCTATGACCTGTGTGGTCTTTGAGTAAAGGAGGGAGTTCCATGCTTTTGAAACGAAAAGGTCAGCCGGCCGCACTGGTTCAGGAGGAAAAGAGTCTGTATCCGGTACTGCATATTGCGGGCAGCCTAAAAGAATATCAACAGGATCTTGTAAAAAAAGAGGTTGCCTCCCTTTGGGAACTGAGCCAGGTGGGCTCCTCATTCTCCGGTGTTCTGGAGGAGGGAGACCAGTTTCAGACAAAGCTCCGGGCTCTGGGGGAATCCTTTTCCAGCATCAGCCAGACAGCGGAGCAGTTCAGTCAGGTGCGCGGGGAAATCGGCATGGCAGTGTCGGAGGCCCGGAACCAAATGGAGGTCCTGGGCCATACCTCCATGCAGGTACAGCAGTCCTACGACGCCATGGCAGAGACTTTTTCCCACCTGGAGAACGCAATCCGGGGAATCCAGCAGTCTCTGGGCAAGATCGTATCCATCGCGGAGCAGACCAATATCCTGGCCATCAACGCCTCCATTGAGGCAGCCAGGGCAGGAAGCGAGGGCCGGAGCTTTGCGGTGGTAGCAACCCAGGTAAAACAGCTGGCCGGGGAGATCAAGGATCTGGCTGGCGAGGTGGACAACGGAGTAAACGAGGTTGAACTCCGCGCCAACGAGCTCAGCGAAAGCATCGCTGTCTCCCAACAGACCATGGGCCAGGGAGCGAGCATTGTCAGTCAGACCGAGGGCAGCTTCGAGAAGATTACACAGGCGGCAGAGGGCGCCATGTCCGTACAATCCGGCATCGCCGATGTGATTGGGCAGTCGCAGCAGGAGCTGCAGGTGCTGTGCCAGTTTTTTGATCAGATCAAGGAGCAGTATCAGGTTGTTATTAAGCACATTGATTCTGCCAGCCGGCTGGGGACCACCAAAAGCGCAATGTTCGAGGATATGGACAATATGATCTCCCAGCTTCCTCCCCTTATCCAGGATTATGGAGATTGAAAACGGATAGTTGTTGTCTTTCTGTATAACGGGTATAACGGATGGCCCGCACTACCTCTATAGGGGGTTTTTGCTGGCAAAGCCTAAAGCTCCCGAATTTTATTCCTACTGCATTTGCACCCTGCTGGCGGTTTTATCGGCGGCAGGGTGCGGTTTTTTCGTCTCGTTGAGACTCTTGTATATGGCATGATAGGATGCACCAATTTTTTCCACCAGAGCAGTTCTCTGAAATAGCAATAAGGAAAAAAATATGGTAAGATAGTATCGGGGAGAGGAAGATGCCGCATAATGAAGCGGGGAATTTGCCGGTAGAAGCATAAGAGAAACCGCACGAGGCAGAAGCAGTTGCGCTGGCATGCGGGGTATCTGTGCCGACAGTATACCGGCCGGCAGAACAAAAAGCCACAACAGGAAGTGTCGATCTGCGCGTAAGTGAGCGGGGACGTAAGCGGGTGCTGACGCCGGAAGATTCAGAAAGAATTGCGAAGGCAATAGACGGTCAAGCCGGATATTACACTGTCAGAAATCGTAGAGAAATTGAGTCTGCCAGTTGGAATAGAAACGGTACGCCGCAGAATCCAGGCAATGGGGTATCGGGGAAAAAAGAAGATGATCCACATCTCAGAACAGGAGCATCCCCGATGTGCAGGCCAAAAGAGAACGATGGAGTGGGTTTGCGAAGACAACACAGGCTTCCCGTCTGGTTTTCCGCTATGAAAGCGGAGTCAATATCAATACGGCCAGACGGTATGGCCCGGGAAAAGGGGGCCGGCGGGTGGTAGATCACGCGCCGCTGAATACACCAAAATCCACGACCATTTTGTCCTCGATTCGTCTGGATGGAACAATGGTGTTTACGGCTTTTCCTTCAGAAAACACTGTAAAGCCCCGAAAGTGCTTGCGCCGTAAATAATGATGCCCAGCGCCTGCATGGTGAGCCCGATGACCGGGGACTGGAGCCACAGCCCAAGGAGCGGGCCCAAATCCATCCCCTCCAGCGTGGTC
>NZ_CAJULS010000113.1 GCF_910587525.1 uncultured Oscillibacter sp.
AAATTTAATAATTTTTTTCTGCAAAATCAGCAAAAGTTTACTTGACTCATTATTTGCAGCGAGATGGCGTCAAAAAAGGAGGAACGTATGATCCGTTCCTCCTTGGAAAGAGCCCGCTTACCCCGCCAGAAGCTGCGGCAGGACCAGCCGCACAATGCCGCAGGCTGTCCCCATGGCCAGCATAAACAGCATGGGGGAGGGTTTCCAACGGCGGTACGCAATCAGGCCGCCGCAAAAAAGGGCTGCGGACAGGAAAATAAGACCGGACCCGCCGGAGTGCAGCGCGTTTTTCACGATTACCAGACCGCCGTTGACGATCACGCCGGTCACGGCTGCCCGCAGGGCTTTCAGGGTATACTGCCAGCGCGCATTTTTTCGCAGACGGTCGTTTGTCCGGGAGATCAGAAAGGAGATCAGGCACCCGGGCAGGATGCAGGCGCAGGTGGCCGTCACTGCGCCGGAGATGCCGTAGAGGCTCATTCCCACAAAGGATGCGGCGTTGACGGCAATAGGGCCCGGGGTCATCTCCGCGATGGCCATAAGATCCACCAAGGTTTCGGCTGTCAACCAGCCCAGCTTGTCCACGATCTCCGCCTGAATCAGGGAGATGGCCGAGAGGCCGCCGCCGATGCTGAAGAGGCCGATATACAGAAAGTGAAGCGCCAGCGCGATCATGTCACACCTCTCCCAGCCATCAGCCAGCCTAGAGCGGCGCCGCCTGCCAGCAGCCAGACAGTGCCGGCGCCTGTAGCCAGAGACAGCAGGAATACAACAACCATCACCGCCGTCCGCGGACGGTCTCCCCCGCGGAGAACCTCAGCCGCCATGGCGGCCGCCGCGTCAGCAACCACAACGGCCACTGCCAGGCGCAGCCCATACAGCAGTGCGGCAATGACAGGGCTGGCGGAAAAGGCGTCATAGCAAAGGGAGATGACGGCGAGAATCGCCAGCGGCGGGATGATAGTGCCCAATACGCCGCACAGAGCCCCGGCGGCCCCCGCCATTTGAGCTCCCACCTGTACTGCCACGTTGACTGTCACCGCGCCGGGGGAGGCCCGGGCGAAGGCTGTCATGTCCAAAATTTCCTCCTCGGTCAGCCATCCCAATTCCTCCGCGAACCGGCGCTGCATCAGGGGGATGATGACAAACCCGCCCCCGAAGGTTAGGCCGCTGAGGACCAGCATGGAGGTAAACAGCTTCCAGCAGATCTTTCCCATTCTTCCCACTTCCTTTGTCTCCAATTTACACCATAAAGTTGCATTTTGGAAATACTATGATATAATATATATCATAGCTGTTTTCTTATAAAGGGGGGGAGAGTGTGACTCTGCGCCATCTGCGTATTTTTCTGGCGGTGTGCCGGGAGGGTTCCGCCACCGCCGCCGCGGAGAAGCTGTA
Organism: uncultured Oscillibacter sp.; assembly: GCF_910587525.1. Classification (GTDB taxonomy): domain Bacteria; phylum Bacillota; class Clostridia; order Oscillospirales; family Oscillospiraceae; genus Oscillibacter. The sequence goes on from NZ_CAJULS010000113.1 coordinate 1,399, forward strand.
CATCGCCCAGCCCACTGTCAGCGTGGCGATCCGGGAGCTGGAGAGCCACTACAAAGTCACCCTGTTTGACCGGATCGGGCGGCGGCTGTTTCTCACCGACGCCGGGGAACAGATGCGGTCTTATGCCCAGCACATCGTGGCCCTGCTGGACGAGATGGAGGCCCGCTCCCAGGATTGGGAGGAGACCGGTACCCTGCGGCTGGGCAGCAGCATCACCATCGGCACTGTGCAGCTGCCCGGGATTACGGCACGGCTCCAGGAGCTGTATCCAAAGCTGCGGATCGAGGTGATGATCTGCAACTCCGACACCGTGGAGGCAGCCATTCTGGACAATGAGATCGACCTGGGACTGATCGAGGGGGAGTGCCATCACGAAAAGCTGGCGGATATTCTGCTGGGCGGGGATGAGCTGGTGTTCCTATGCCACCCGGAGCACCCTTTCGCAGGGCGTTCCGTTGCTGCGGGGCGTCTGAATGAGGAGCCCTTTCTCTTCCGGGAACGGGGCAGCGCCGGACGGGATCTGGTGGAGTCCACTTTGAAGGCCAGCGGGGTGGAGCCGAGGCCTCTGTGGCAGAGCATCAGTACCCAGACCCTGGTCAGCGGCGTGGCGGAGGGCCTGGGGGTGGCGGTGCTGCCGCTGTCACTGGTCCGTCCCGCTCTGGACAGAGGCAGTGTGAGCCAGTTCTGGGTGGAGGGAATTCGCTTCACCCGGCGCTTCCGCCTGCTCTACCACAGGAATAAGTACCTGACGCGGCCTATGGAGGCCATGATCCGCCTCTGCCGGGAGACCTGGGCGTGATGTTTATTCGCTGCAGTACAAGTCTGCCGATTCGGCAAATTTATAATTCGAGTTTGAAAAAAGCGGACGGGCCGCATTTTTGATTGCCCAATCTCCGGGAAACGTGGTATACTGCTGTAAAATTGTGCTTTTGACAAAGGAGAACCCTATGGAGAACTACTTTGAACCCTGCCTCGCCCCGGACCAGCTCCGGGCCATGAGCTCCATCGGCCTTGCCCACATCGGGGACGCCGTGTTTGAGATTCTGGCCCGCACCTGGCTCTGCGCCCACGGCAGGGCCACCGGAAGGGGGCTGCACCAGGCCGCCATCCGCCTGGTGTGCGCCGAGTCCCAGGCCCGGCGGGCGGAGCGGATTCTGCCCATGCTGACAGAAGAGGAGGCGGCGGTGTTCCGCCGGGGCCGTAACGCCCACGTCCACACCGTCCCAGGCCACGCCAGCCGGGCCCAGTACGGTGAGGCCACAGCCCTGGAAGCCCTGCTGGGCTGGCTGTACCTCAGCGGACAGCGGGAGCGGGTCAACCAGCTCTTTTGCGAGATGATGGAGGAGGAAGTGCCATGCCGTTAGACGCGATCTGCTTGCAGGCGGTGGTGGAGGAGCTGCGGCCCCAGCTGCTGGGCCTGCGCATCGACAAGGTGCAGCAGCCCGCCCGGGACCAGGTGATTTTGTTGCTGCGGGGCCGGCGGCTGCTGCTGAATGCCGGGGCCAATGCCCCCCGTATTCAGCTGACAGAGATCGTCCGGGACAACCCGGCGGAGCCGCCCATGTTCTGTATGCTGCTGCGCAAGCACCTGACCGGGGCAAAGATCGCAGGTCTTGCCCAGCCGCCCCTGGAACGGCTGGTCCGGCTGGAGCTGGACGTCACCGACGACTTCGGCCGTCCCGGCCGCAGGACATTGGTGCTGGAGGCCATGGGCCGCCGGTCCAACCTGATATTGCTGGACGGGGAGGGGCGGATCATCGAATGTCTTCGCCGGGTGGACGCGGAGATGTCCGCCCAGCGCCAGGTGCTGCCGGGGCTGTACTACGAGCCCCCTGCCGCCGGAGACCGTCTCGTTGTGATCGAGGAGACGGAGGAAGGCTTTTATGAAAAGCTCTCCGCCGCCAACCCCGAGCGGCGGATCGACGCCTTTTTGCTGGATCATTATTTCGGCATTTCCCCCCTCATGGCCCGGGAGCTGGCCTTCCGGGCGGCAGGCGAGACGGACAGCCGTCTCTGCGCCCTGAAGGACGGGGCGGCGCTGTGGCGGGAGGTGGGATCGTTTCTCTCCGCCGTGCGGGAGAGCCGCTTCACCCCCGTCTGTCTCAGGCGGGAGGGCCGGCCGGCGGAGTTCTCCTGCCTGCCCGTCGCCCAGTACGGTGCCGCCATGGAGACGGAGACCTACGGCAGCTTCTCCCAGCTGCTGGACGCCTTCTACGAGGCCCGGGAGCAGCAGGAGCGGACACGCCAGCGGGGGGCGGATCTGATCCGTACCGCCTCCACTGCCCGGGACCGCCTGCGGCGGAAGCTCAGTCAGCAGGAGAAGGACTATGCCGAGACCCAAAACCGGGACCAGCTCCGAATCTGCGGCGACCTCATTACCGCCAACCTTTACCGCATGGAGCGGGGGCAGGGCAGGCTGGTGTGTGAGAACTACTATGACGAGGCGGGGGGCGAGGCCGTCATCCAGCTGGACCCGCTGCTCACCCCTCAGCAGAACGCCGCCAAATACTACAAGCGCTACACCAAGGCCAAAACTGCCGAGCGGTATCTCCGAGAGCAGATGGCCGCTGCCCGCCGGGACCTGGAGTATCTGGAGAGTGTGCTGGAGGAGATCGGGCTGGCAGAAACGGAGCAGGACTTCCTGGACATCCGGAGCGAGCTGCGGGAGGCGGGTTTTCTGAAAAAGCAGGGGAAGAAGGAGACCCGCCAGCGTCCGGCGAAGCCCCGGGAGTTTCGCACCAGCGGCGGTTTCCAGGTGCTGGTGGGACGGAACAACCGACAGAACGACCGCCTGACGCTGAAAGAGGCGGACCACCGGGATATCTGGCTCCACACGCAGAAGCTCCACGGCTCTCACGTGATTCTCCGCACCGGCGGACAGGCCGTAGGGGAAGACGATCTGGTGGAGGCCGCCAAGCTGGCGGCCTGGTACTCCCAGGCCCGGGAGAGCGGCAATGTGCCTGTGGACTATGTGCAGGTGAGGTATGTAAAAAAACCCGCAGGGGCCCGGCCGGGCATGGTGGTCTATACCGGGCATCAGACCGTGAATGTGACTCCGGAGGAGGCGCTGGTGAAGCGGCTGAAAATTCGGTAGGAGGGAAACATATGTCCATGGCTCTTGGGGTCAATCTGGACCGGTATTAGCGTGCCCCGCTGTTCAGACTGGAACAATTTGAATAACGGAGGAGACTATGCTGAAATTGAATAAGAGCTGCGCTTTGCTGGTTATCGATATCCAGCAGGCGGACTTTGTGGAAATGAAAGAGGGAAACCGCGACGATCTGGAATGGGCATGTATCCGGAACGCCAGACGGGTGCTGGATGTATTTCGGGCCAGAAAGCTGCCGGTTATCCAGATCAGGGAGGTCCACAGGCCGGACATGGTGGACTTCGGACGGGAGCTGGACGGCTCCGAGGGGGTCCACTGTATCGAGACCTCTCCGTTGACGGATTATGCGGAGCTGACTTACCCGGTTGAAGGGGAATACCTGATCTCCAAGCGCCGGTACAGCGCTTTCTTCGGCACAGATCTGGAGATTTTGTTGAAGGGTCTACGTGTTTAAACGCTTTATCTCGTCGGCGGATTGACAGACGTCTGCATCCACTATACGGCGGTGGACGCCCACCAGCACGACTACCATATCAGGGTGGTAACGGACGCCGTAGCTGGTTCCAGCGAGGATGCCCACCGGTACGCACTGCGGGCTGTTCAGTATTTACAGAGGGATGCTCTGGTGACTGTGGAAGATGTAGAGAGTGCCCAATGAGAACCGGAGGTAAAAGAAAGCGAAAGAGGGAGCGCCGTGATGGCGCTCCCTCTTTATTCAGGCCGTGTAAGGCGTCCGTTCTTCCTCGCTGTCTCGGAACAGCAGCGTGGCGCACCACAGACCCGCGGCGCCTACCAGGGTGTAGATGACCCGGGACAGCACAGCAGCCGGGCCGCCGCACAGGAAGGCCACGCAGTCGAAGCCGAACAGGCCCACGCTGCCCCAGTTCAGAGCGCCGATGACCGCCAGGGTCAGCGCAATCTTGTCAATAATGACCATGGGAATACCTCCTTCGGACCGCCGGCGAAAAACGCCGGTGATGCCACGGTTAGTCTGTCCCGGAGAGCGGGCTTTATGCTGGGGAAAATTTTAGTGTGTAGTTCACGGATCTTGCCGACCAGCTCCGGAACGAGCTGCATCGCATAGCTCATCCCGCAGGCATACAGCGTCAGAATCTTTTTTCCACTCCGCGTTCCGACTGTCCAATTACAATATAAAACTTGCCCTGGGTTTTCATGGCAGAATCCACCTTGTATTTTTGGGAAAAATGTCGTATGATATAGTCATCATGGTTAAGAATCCGCGAATGTGGGTTTTCAGCTGGCGGACTAGGAACCGCCGGACCTGTGTGCTGCCCTGAAGGCTGGCGGGAGTCCGCTTTCCCGGCGGGAAGATCATATATAAGAGGAGGCCATTCCATGGAAGAAAAGAGAATGATAAAGGTCACTGTGGACGGCGCAGATCACGCCTATCCCAGCGGGACGCCCTACCGCGCTGTCGCGGCGGACTTTCAGGACCGGTATCCCTGGGATATCCTGCTGGTAAACCGAGACGGAAAGCTCTGCGAGCTCCACAAGACCCTGGACCGGGACTGTTCGCTGAAAATGGTCACCGCTCAGGACAAGCCCGGTATTCAGACCTATGAGCGAAGCGCAGTCTTTCTGATGCTGAAGGCCTTCTACGACGTGGTAGGCCGGGAGAATGTGGAGCGCATCTCCGTGGAATACTCCCTCAGCAGCGCCCTCTTCATTCTGGCCCGGGGTAATTTTACCTTGGATCAGGCGCTGCTTACACGGGTGGAAGCGCGGATGCGGGAACTGTCCGCGGCGGCAGTGCCCATCGAAAAGCGGTCCGTCAACACCGACGACGCCATTGAGCTCTTCCGGCAGGCCGGACTGATCCACAAGGCCCAGCTCCTCAGCTTCCGGATCAACTCCCGGGTTAACGTCTACTCTCTGGACGGCTTTGTGGATTACTTCTATGGCTACATGGTGCCGGACAGCAGCTATATCAAGTGCTTTGGTCTGGAGCTGTTTGAAAACGGCTTTGTTCTCCGCCTGCCCACTCAGAGAAATCCCAATCAGCTGGGGGATTTTCTGCCCTCCCGAAAGGTCTTCCGGGAGCTCTACGCCTCCACCCTGCGCTCTGAGGCGCTGAACGCCTCCAATGTGGCGGAGCTGAATACCACCATCTCTCAGGGGGGCGCCACGCCGCTGATTCTGGCCCACGAGGCCATGATGGAGAAGAAAATCGGCGACATCGCCGAGGAGATCGCGGGACGGAAGGACGTCCGTTTCGTGATGATCGCAGGCCCCTCCTCCTCCGGCAAGACCACCTTCTCCCACCGGCTGTCTACTCAGCTGCGCGCCTGCGGCCTGCGGCCCTATCCTATCGCCACGGACAACTACTTCAAAAACCGGGAGGACACCCCCCGGGACGAGAACGGCAACTACGACTTTGAGGGCCTGGGAGCCATGGATGTGGAGCAGTTCAATCAAGACTGCGTGCGTCTGCTGAACGGCGAGACGGTGGAGCTCCCCACCTTCAATTTCAAAAAGGGCGCACGGGAGTACAACGGCAATTTCCTGAAGCTGGGAGATGGTGATGTGCTGGTCATTGAGGGCATACACTGCCTCAACGATCAGTTCACCCACGCACTGCCTAAAGAGAGCAAATACAAGATCTATATCAGCTGCCTCACCACACTGAACATCGACGATCACAACCGCATCCCCACCACAGATGCCCGCCTCCTGCGGCGGATCGAGCGGGACGCCCGGACCCGGGGGTACAGCGCCCAGGCCACCATCAAAATGTGGCCCTCTGTGCGCCGGGGCGAGGAGAACAATATCTTCCCCTTCCAGGATAGCGCGGACACAGTATTCAACTCCGCTCTGATCTATGAGACGGCCCTGCTGAAGCCCTACGTGCAGCCTCTGCTCTTCGGCGTCCCCCGGGACAGCGAGGAGTATATCGAAGCCAAGCGGCTGCTGAAATTCCTGAACTACTTCCTGCCCATCCCTGCGGACAATATCCCCAAGACCTCCCTCATGCGGGAGTTCGTCGGCGGGGGCTGCTACCACGTATGATCTGAGCGCGCCGCTTTTCGGGCTGTCTGTCCGGAGGGCGGCGCGCTTTCTCTGGCAGCCCCGCCCGGTTCGGATGGGAGGAGATTGCGGGTGAGCAGGCAGGGATACCGTGATACTCAAAACAGATCTCGCAATTTGTCTCGCGATATGTTATACTTTTAAAAGAACA
>NZ_CAJULS010000114.1 GCF_910587525.1 uncultured Oscillibacter sp.
GGCTTCGGCAACAAGCAGGACGCGCTGTACGAGCCCCTGTGCGCCTGGTGTTCCACCCAGGTGGGGGGGAGACTTGTGAAGCTGGAGTGCAGCCGGGAGGAGACCTTTGTCTCCAACCGGGTCCGCCACGCCATCCGCACCCATATCATCTCCTACCTCCGGCCCGACGGGACGCTGGTGGCCCGAAAGTTTGAGTCCTTTTCCAACCAGGGGGCCTACGCCTCCCACGGCCACGGCGTCAACGCCAAGGGCATGAACGCCTTCCCCCAGCTCTATCCCTGCCCGAATGTGGAGTGCGACAGCTGGACGGTGTTTACCAACAAGCCCGCCGCCGGCGCCATGCGGGGCTACGGCATCCCCCAGGCCATGTTCGCCGGGGAGAGCCATATCGACGACATCTGCGAGGCCATCCATATGACGCCCCTGGAGTTCCGGCGAAAAAACCTGATGCCTGTGGGCTATGTGGACGGCTTCTCCAAAAATGAGCTGTACCACGACACCTTCAACCAGTGTATGGACAAGGGAATCCAGGCCATGGACTATCTGCGGAAGTTCGAGGCGTACCGGGACCAGACCGGCCCCGTCCGCCGGGGCGTGGGACTGGCGGTATTCTGGTACAATACCGCTGTATGGCCCATCTCCCTGGAGAGCTCCTCCTGCCGCATGGTGCTGAACCAGGACGGCTCCCTCCAGTTCCAGACCGGTGAGACGGAGATCGGCCAGGGCTGCGACACCGCCTACTCCCAGATGGTGGCGGACGCCGTGGGAATCCCTTTTGAGGATGTTCACGTGGTCTCCGCCCAGGACACCGACGTCACCCCCTTCGGCACCGGGGCCTACGCCTCCCGGCAGACCTACATCGGCGGTTTTTCCATCATGCAGACGGCCCTGGCCCTGCGGGAGCGCATTTTGAACATTGCCCATGAACAGACCCGGATGTCTGTCTCCAATCTGGACCTGGCGGACGGGCAGATCATCCGCAAATCCGACGGGCGGATTTTGAAGTCCCTGGGAGATCTGGCCACGGAGAGCCTGTACTCTCTGGAGCACAGCCAGCATATCACCGCCGAGACCACGGCCCAGATCAAGTCCAACGCCTACTCCTTCGGCTGCTCCTTTGCCGAGGTGGAGGTGGACATCCCCATGTGCCGGGTGAAGCTGCTGCGGCTGGTAAATGTCCACGACTGCGGCCGCCTCATCAACCCCGCCCTGGCGGAGGCCCAGGTCCACGGCGGCATGTCCATGGCCATCGGTTACGGCCTCTCGGAGGAGCTGAAATTTGACGAGAAGACTGGCAAGACCCTGAACGGCAACCTGCTGGACTACAAGCTGTCCACGTTTATGGACCACCCCTCCCTGGAGGCGGCCTTTGTGGAGAACCCGGAGCCCACCTCTCCCTACGGTACCAAGGCCCTGGGCGAGCCTCCGGCCTGCTCCGGCGCCCCGGCCATCCGCAATGCCATTTTGAACGCCACCGGTGTGGCCATCGACTGCTGTCCCATCACGCCCCATGCCCTGTACCGCGAATTTAAGGCGGCTGGACTGATTCAGGATTAAAGGAGGGAACCGCATATGTATGACATGAAAGCCCTGTATCAGGCGAAGAGCGTTGCTGATGCCGTGGCCCTCCGCCTGGCCTATCCCGAGGCACAGATCATCGCCGGCGGTTCCGATGTGCTGGTGCAGATGCGGGAGGGCAAGCGGGCCGGCGCGGAGCTGATCTCCATCCAGACCCTGGACGAGATCCGGGGCGTCTCCATGGACGGCGACGGCACGCTGCGGATCGGCTCCCTTACCAGCTTTTCCCATATCACCCGGGATCCGCTGATTCAAAAGCATATCAACGTGCTGGGAGAGGCCGTGGACCAGGTGGGCGGCCCCCAGATCCGCAACATCGGCACTATCGGCGGCAACACCTGCAACGGCGTCACCTCTGCCGACTCTGCCTCCACCCTCCACGCCTGGGACGCCGTGGTGGAGCTGACAGGCCCGGAGGGCGTCCGCCGCCAGCCCATCCACGACTTCTACATTCGGGCGGGCAGGGTGGATATCCGGGAGGGAGAGATTCAGACCGCCATTCTCATCCCAAAGGAGAGCTACGAGAACTGCTTCGGCCACTATATCAAGTACGCCATGCGCAGCGCCATGGACATCGCCACTCTGGGCACCTCCGTCAACGTCCGTCTTTCTGCAGACCGGAAAACGGTGGAGCGGGCCCGGGTTGCCTTCGGCGTGGCGGGACCCGTGCCCCTGCGGGCGGCGCACGCCGAGGCCCTGGCGGCGGGGCGGCCAGTCTCTATGGAGCTGGCGGACGCTTTTGCCCAGGCGGTAAAAGAGGACATCAATCCCCGGGACTCCTGGCGGGCGGCTAAGGACTTCCGCCTCCATATCGCCGTGGAGAGCGCCCGGCGGGCCTTCATCGAATCTGTGAAACTGGCGGGAGGTGAGCTGTAATGGAGAGGCATCAGATTCAGTATCAGACCGTTCATTTCAACCTCAACGGCAAGGACGTGGAGAAGACGGTGGATGTCCGGGCCAGCCTCACGGATATGCTGCGCAACGACTACCACACCCTGTCTGTGAAAAAGGGCTGCGAGGTGGGGGAGTGCGGCGCCTGCAACGTGCTGATCAACGGCGAGACCTTCAACTCCTGCATCTATCTGGCCGTCTGGGCCGAGGGCAAGCATATCCGCACGCTGGAGGGTCTCATGGGTCCCGACGGGGAGCTCAGTGACATTCAGCAGGCATTCATCGACGAGGCGGCCATCCAGTGCGGCTTCTGCACGCCGGGTTTCATCATGTCGGCGGTGGAGCTGCTGGAGAGCGGGAAGGAGTACACGGACGAGGAGATTCGCAAACTTCTCTCCGGTCACCTGTGCCGCTGCACAGGGTATGAGAACATCCTCCGGGCGGTGAAAAAGACCATGTACAGGCGGTTGGGCAAGGAGCCCAGCTGACGCAGCGGCGCGGCGGAATCCGGATATAAAACGGGAGGCATCCGCCTCCCGTTTTTATCTGTGTCAATATAGTGGCCGTCAAACTGGATTATTTCGGAGTCAGGTGCCGGCTCTCTTTGAATTCCGTAAGGGGGGCTCAGTGCCGGTTCAGAGGATGGATATTGTCCTCAATTGCTTATTCCAGTAGCTCTGCCGCGGATTTTCTCACAGTTCCTGATCCGGGGTCCGGTAGAAACCAAAGGCCTCCTCAAATCTCTCCCGTGCATAGCGGTCCACATCGGCCTGATATGCACGGTATGCCGCCAGCAGCCGCTCCGCCTCCGGGGTCAGCACCGCTCCGCCTCCGTGCCGCCCGCCGGTGGTGGAGTGCAGCATCTTGCAGCCAAAGACCTCCTCGGCGGTGCGGATGATGCGCCATGCCTTGGAATAGGCCATCTCCATGGACGAGGCCGCGGCCCGCAGGGAGCGGTGCTCCCGCACCCGTTCCAGGAGCGTGGCAATACCGGGGCCGAAGCAGCGCTGGTGGTCGTCGCTGTATAGCCGGATAGTCAGTTTCAGATGCAGTTCCTTGTCCATTGAGAGCCCCCGTTTCAACAGATTAATATTTTTATTTTATCACAGTTTCCGCGGTTTGCAAACCCGGCAAAGTATGATATAGTGAATAAAGCGGGAAAGGCGGCAGGCATACGGCCTGCCGGTGCGCGAGCGTGCTTTTGCGGAACGGTGAAGTCAGACAGGCCGGTCTTTTCAGCGGTCTTGGCGGGGCCGCCAGATATCTTTGGCGCTTCCCGGGCCTGTTGGCGATAGAGTCATTTCAGGAAAAATCTCCGTCCAATGCGGAGAAAAAGCAGGAGGAAAGAGTTATGGAAAAAATCCGGCTGGGCTGCACAGAGCTGTATGTCACCAAAACGGCCTTTGGCGCACTGCCCATCCAGCGCATCTCCAAGGCCGACGCGGTGAAGCTGGTCCGCAGGGCATATGAGAGCGGTATCAACTACTTTGATACCGCCAATATGTACACCGACAGCGAGGAAAAGCTGGGGGAGGCCCTCCATGACGTGCGGACAAACATCGTGATTTCTACTAAGAGCGCTGCTACGGACAAGAAGACGGCCTTGTCCCACATGGAGCAGAGCCTCCGCCGTCTGCGGACAGATTACATCGACCTTTTTCAGTTCCACAATCCGGCTAAGCTCCCTGATATTGAGGACCCGGACGGGGCCTTTGCCGCGGCGCTGGAGATGCAGAAAAAGGGGTACATCCGCCATATTGGAATCACCAATCACCGCTTGGGCGTTGCCCAGGAGGCCATTGCCTCCGGAAACTTTGAGACTCTTCAGTTTCCCTTCTGCTATCTGACCACGGAGAAGGAACTGGATCTGGTGGCCAAGTGCAGGGCGGCCGATATGGGCTATATCGCCATGAAGGGCCTCTCCGGAGGTCTCCTCAACAACGCGGAGGCGTGCTACTGCTTCATGAAGCAGTTTGACAACGTGGTGCCCATTTGGGGTATCCAGCGGGAGGAGGAGCTGGACCAGTGGCTGGAGCTGACAGAGCGGGACCCGGAGATGACCCCGGAGCTCCAGGCCGTCATCGACCAGGACCGGAAGGAGCTGGCGGGAAACTTCTGCCGCAGCTGCGGCTACTGCCTGCCCTGCGCCGCCGGAATCGACATTCCCCAGGCGGCCCGGATGTCTGCGCTGCTGCGCCGCTCCCCCTACCGGCCCTATATGAGCGACGAGTGGCATGCCAAAATGCACAAGATCGAGGAGTGCGTCCACTGCGGCGCCTGCAAGAGCCGCTGCCCCTACGGCTTGGACACCCCGGAGCTGCTGAAGATCATGCTGGCGGACTACGAACAGTTTTACGCTGAGCACCACAACGATTGAGGGGGGATAGCATGCTTTTCAAAAACAAGGATGTGAGCCTGGAGCTGCATGTGGTCAACTATGAGTTTCCCGCCGGCGGCGGCGACCCGGACAGCGACGACCGCAACTGGCTTGTTCTGCGGTGTACCTGGATCAACGGGGAGGGGGCCATCGTCAAGGATTCCAACAGCTGCCTTCTGACCTACGAGCTGCGGGAGATGACCGCCGGATTGAAAGTGCTGAACGCCGGCATCCGGGACAGCTATGCCAGCGGCTTCGTGGACCCCTACTTCGAGGTGGCGGCCCAGACGGAGGGAGAGGTGTTCCGGGTGGATGTGTCCTTCTACCTGCCCAACACCATGGACGGCGACGACACCGCCGAGGTGGAGGCCGTGATGACCAGGGAGGAGATGAAAGCCCTCATCGGCGAGCTGGACAGCCTGTGCGAAAAATATCCGGACAGAAAGTGAGAACTGTCGAAAAAACCGGGCGCAACCGCCGGAAGTTGCGCCCGGTTGGTTGATTTCGGGGATTTTTTCGGGGTATTATGAGGGCAGAACAAGATTGGAGGGACGGCTTATGACCTATGGAGAACAGATCAGGCGGGGGAGAGAGGCGAAGGGGCTGACCCAGGAGCAGCTGGCGGAATCGCTGGATGTCAGCCGCCAGGCGGTGAGTAAATGGGAGATGGATCTCTCCCGCCCCGCCCGGGGGAAGCTGGTGCGCCTGTCAGAAGTGCTGGAGGTTCCGGAGGAGACCTGGGTGGCTATCGATGCGGAACAGGCGGCGAAGGAGCGTCCGAAAGACTCCGCCCGGCCCTGGAAAATCGCCGTGGCGGTGCTGGCGGCGCTGTGTCTGGCGCTGGGGGGAACCCTGGCGGCGGGGTGGTGGGCCTATACTGACATCCGTGTGCCCGCTGAGAGCTCCCAGGGGGAGGCGCCCATCCCGGCGGAGGGCTCTGGTGCTCTGGAGGAGCTTTTCCCGGACCTGCTGCCCCTGAGAGGCCGCCGGGATTTTGACTTCGGCGGCCAGCCTCTGGGGGACTATGATCCCGCCTGTGTGCCCTTTTTGAACGACCCGCCGCGGCTGGAGGACGAGAGCCTCTGGAGCGGAAAACTGGATGGCGGCGGATGGCTCCAGGTGGTGAAGGCCGATCCCCGCCACGAAAAGAGGGAGTCCGGCGGCATGGTCACCTTTTATAACCTCTATCTGCTCTATGCCCCGGACGCCGGAGGCGGTCCGCTGGAGTGGACCATTCTGACACGCCTTGTGGAGGAAAACGTCTATCTGGATACCTTCGCCGCGGAAACATTCACCAACGTCCTGGGCTATGACGGCTGGAAGCTCTCCATTACAGTGGGGGCCTCCGCCGGAGCGCTGAGCTTCTACTTCTCCCAGCGCCCGGACGGCATGCCCTGTCTGCTGACTGTGGGCAATAATGCCCTGGAGGCGGACGTGGACGAGGACGGGGAGTTGGAGATCGTCTCTGTGGATGAGATTCCCTTTTTTGCAGAGATCACGGACACGAAGGAGGGCCAGGAGGGGTCCATGGTCTACACCCTGGACCCCTATACCGGCGGCTTTGCTAATGTGGGTCTCTCTTTCGCCCGGGAGAAGGGCGGCTTTGTGGTAACGGACTCCCATAACGCCGTGCTGGCCCGCTATGTGCTTCGGAATCACGGGCTGCAGCGGGTACCGCTGACGGATTTCAGCGTCGCGGACTACCCGGACGTGGCGGGGACCCGGATCGAGTTTCAGACGGATGTGGAGGGTCTCTCCGACGGCCTGGCCCCGGACGATGTGCTGTACGGTACCCAGTACCGCATTACACACCGCCAGCAGGCATATCTGGCTCTCCAGGAGCTGTATGAATTGACGGGATTGAAGGTGGACTTCTGTTACTGTACTGCCAACGAGTTCGGTGTGCTGTTCTCTCTGCTGCCGGACGGCTTCAACCAGCGGAGCTTCTTTACCGCTGATTTCAGTGAGAACTATGGCGGCCGGGGGATTCCCCAGTTCCGCATTGCCTGGAAGGAGTTGGACAACGGCTGGTCGCCCCTGTCCCTGGCGGAGGCGGTCCTCCCGGGGCCATGGGTTCCGCCGGAGACAGTGCTGGGCTGGTATTATGGCCGCCTAGGCATCTTCCGTACCGGCGAAGCGGCTGTGGAGAGGGATGGAGAGATTCCGGAGGAGCGGAATTTGTACCTGGAGAGCGGAGACCTCTTTGTGGGGACTCTCCGAGACACGGACTGGGGTCCGGCCTTGGTGTGCCTCTATGGACCCTATTCCGGCGGTATCGTCAACCATTGAAACGAGCGCCATTCCCGCAAGGGAATGGCGCTCGTTGACGTTCGTGATTGCAGTGTATTGAAGCCGATTACAGGGTGTTGGCCTCGTCCACCACTTTCTTGATGGCGGCGGCGGCATCGCCGGGCAGTACATTGAAGCCGCCCTCGGCCTCCTTCAGGCCCTCCACGTAGCTCAGGCGGTCCTGCATCCGGGCCTTCAGCTGGGCAACGTAGTCCTTGTCGGTCAGATCAGGCACGAAGCCCTCCCACTCGAAGATCTCGATGTCCTCGAAGGGGCCCCACTTCTTGAACTGGGCCTTGCCCTCCACAACGGCCTCAAGGACGCCCAGGGTGTCCTCCTTCTGGACCTTCTTGCCCATGAAGTCGCCGGTGTTGATGATATAGCAGGCCACGTCCTTCTCCGCCACCAGCTTCTTGAACTTCTCATAGTCGTTCACCAGGGGATAGGTGCGGAAGGGGTTGGCGTAGGGCTCCACCACCAGGGCGTTGGGGTCCA